>JBDUXZ010000033.1 GCA_039944855.1 Rhodothermales bacterium
GGCGCGGAGCCGGATCGAGGACGCCGACTTCGCCAAGGAGCAGATGGAGATCGTGAAGCTCCAGATCCTCCAGCAGACCGGGCTCGCCACGCTGGCCCAGTCGAACTCGGCCTCGCAGTCGGTCCTCTCCCTCATCGGGTAACCCCCCCGCCTGAGTCCGAGCGGATAGCCGCCGCCCTCCCACTCGGGGGGCGGCGGTGCGCGTTTAAGGCCGCGAGCTAGGTACGCGGCAAAACAGGGAATCGTCATCTCGACCGAGCGAAGACACGTGTGTCGAAGCGAGCGGAGAGATCTCCCACGTCGAGCCAATTTGCGCGGTGGGAGATGGGCTTCGCCGACCCCGAAGGGACGCGTCCCTTCGGGGTTCCTCGACTTCGCTCGGGATGACAAGATCGAGATTTCGTCGTGTACTGAGGGCCGCGAGATAATCCGCGCTTGCTCGCTTAGTGCCGAGCCCCCCGCCCCGATAACCGCCCTAACCCCGGCACCGGCCTCGCGGAAAACGATGCCGACCGGAGGAAAGGGCTTCACCGCCCCGCCGCCCGATCCGCCGCTTTCCCCACCTCCGCTTCTTGGAACCAGACTTGCAGCGCGCCATGCATCCCAACGCCCACATGCGCCAGTACCAACACCAAGCCATCGCCACCGCCTCGCCCGAGCGGCTCGTGGTCAAGCTCTACGACCTCGGCATCGCGGCGTGCTACCGCGACGACCGGCCGAAGGTGCGCGCCGTCCTCGTCGAGCTGATGGCCGCGCTCAACCACGACCGCGGCGGCGAGATCGCCGGCCGGCTCCAGGTCCTCTACGAGTACTGCCTCAACGAGAGCGCGCTGGGCAACCTCGGCGTCGTCGCCGAACTCCTCGGCGGGCTCCGCGAGGCGTGGCAGGAAGGTGTCCTCTGCCGCCCTGCCGCCTAGCCCGCCCCCGCTAGCCCGATCCCGCGCCCATGCCCATCGCCGCGTTCAACGCCAACGACCCCTACGAGCAGCTCATCGCGCAGATCATCTCGATCGAGCGCCAGCCGCAGATCGCGATCCGGACGCGGCAAGAAAACCAGAAGGTCTTCAAGGCCGTCCTGACCGACTTCAACAGCACGCTCTCCGCGCTGAACGCCAGCATCGACCGGCTGAAGGACCCCATCTCCAACCCGTTCACCGCACGTGCGGCGACGGTCCCCGAGGGCGCCGGCTTCGGCGTCACGGCCTCCGACCGCGCCGCGACCGGCTCCCACACCGTCCAGGTCGAGCGCCTCGCCGCCACCGACACCCGGCTCTCGCAGCGGTTCGAGCGCGACGGCACCGGGCTCCGCTCGTTCTTCGACGCGAGCGGTGCCCAGACCTTCACGATCGAGGTCGCGAGCCCGACCGACGAGGAGCCCGAGCGGCGCGTCGGCATCGACGTCACCGTCGAGCCCGAGGGGACGACCGACGCCGATATCCTCGCTGAAGTCCGCACGGCCATCAACGACGCGATGAGCGCGGCCGCCGCCGACGGCACGATCCGGCCGGGCGATAAGGCCGGGGCATCGCTCGTCAACGAGACCTCCGACACCTCCCGGCTCACGCTCCGCAGCGGGGACACCGGCTTCGCGAGCCGCCTCACCTTCACCGATTCCGGGGACGGCCTCCTCAGCCTCCTCCAGCTCGACCGCGCCGCGCTCGCCGGGGACATCGGCGCCGGCGGGCAGGTCACGGCCGTCGGGACGAGCGAGACCGACTCCGCGCTCAACAGCGTCTTCAAGCTCGACGGCCTCACGCTCTACCGCAGCACCAACGAGGTCACCGACGCGCTCGACGGCCTCACCCTCTCGCTCGGCGCCGTCGGCGAGGCCGCAACGTTCAGCGTCGGCCCCGACAGCGACGCGATCGTGAAAGACGTCGAGGCCTTCATCAAGAAGTACAACGACGCCCACGCCTTCATCAAGCGGAAGTCGAACGTCGACCCCGACGCGGGTGCGCGCGGCGACTTCGCCGGCGACTCCGCCATCACGAGCCTCCGCTTCGGAATGCGGAACGACGCGCTCCGCACCGTCGGCAGCCAGCCCGAGGGTGCCCCCGCCCGCTTCGCCGACCTCGGCATCGAGATCAACGACGACGGGACGCTCAAGCTCGCCGACCGCGAGAAGCTGCTCACCGCCGTCGAGGCCAGCCCCGACGCCGTGCAGTCGTTCTTCGGAGCCGACGACGGCGTAGCGACGCGGCTCTCGGAGCGGATCGGCACCTTCCTCGGCACCGACGGCATCCTCAAGCGCCGGACGAAGACGATCGAGGACAAGATCGGCCGCTACGACAAGCAGATCACACGCTGGGAGGAGCGCCTCACGATGCGCGAGGACCAGCTCCGCATGCAGTACGCCCAGCTCCAGGAGTCGCTCGCTCTCCTCCAAGGCCAGCAGGATTCGCTCAACTCCTTCTTCTACTAAGCCGCGCTGCTCGATGCCTATCCCCGCCGTGCAAGCCATCCTCGCCTGCGGCGATGAGCTAGCCGCCGCCCTCGAAGCGAACGACTTCGACCGGGTCGCGGCCCTCGCAGCCGAGCGCGGTACGCTCGTCGCCACGCTCCTCGATGGCCCGCCGCTCGGGGCGCGCACCGAGGCGTCGGACGCCGTTGCCGCCGCGCTCGCAACGCAGCACCGCGCGCTTGCCGGGGCCCTCGCTGCCCACAGCGCCGAGGCCGCCGAGGCCCTGGGCTCCCTCGCCCAGCACCGCCGGGCGCAGACGACGTACGACGGCGGTGTGCCCGTCGCCCGCATCCTCGGGCCTGTCCACGGCTAACACGCCGATCGGCCGTACTTTTTTCTTCGCCCGACCACTTAGTACACTTCCGAACCTCCCGATAAAGAGACGGAGCCCCCTTTCCACCGTTCCGCCGTACAGGCCATGAGCATCCAACCCCTCCGCTCCGGTACCGCCCGCCTCGACCCGAAAGCCTCCGACGCTGCCGGTGAGGCCCGCCCGACGCCGCCCGTCGCCAAGACCTCCGACGCCGGCTCGGCCGCGCAGGACCGCATCGAGCTGTCCGACGCTGCCCGCGCCCGGACCAACGAGCCCCAGGACCCGGCCCTCGAGAGCGCCCGCGAGACCCTCCGCAGCCTGCCCGGCCTCGACCCCGAGCGCAAAGCGATCATCCTCGGCAAGCTGGAGGAGAACGCCTACGGTCAGCCGGACACCATCAAGCGCCTCGCCGAGCGTCTCCGCTCCGACCTCAACGGCCAGCCCCCCACCGAGTAGCGCGCCCCCAAACGGAACGGGGGCGGCCGGGTCGCGGCCGCCCCCGTAGGGCGTTTCCCGTAGAAGCTGAGCTCACATCGCGATGTTGAGCTCGGTGTGGCCTTCCTCGCGGTACTTCTTCAGCTTGTTGCGGATCGTACGGGCGCAGATCCCGAGCAGCTCGGCCGCCTCGCGCTGGTTGTTGTCCGTCTCCGCGAGCGCCTCGAGGATCATGTGGCGCTCCATCTCCTCGATCGTCAGGCGCGCCCCGTTGCTCCCCGTGAGCGAGAGGCCGACCGGCATCGCAGGGGTGGCCGCGTTCGAGAAGAACGTGTTCACCACGTCCTCCGGCTGAATGACCGTCGCGTCAGCGGCCATGACCACGCCGCGGTGGACCATGTTCTCCAGCTCGCGGACGTTGCCGGGCCAGTCGTAGCTCTCGAACCGGCGGAGGAGGCCCGCGTCGAGCGTCTTGAGCGGGAGCCCGTAGAGCGTGCAATACTTCTCGATGAACCGCTCGGCGAGGAGGGCCACGTCCGAGAGCCGCGCCCGCAGCGGGGGCAGCGTCAGCGGGAAGACGGCGAGGCGGTGGTAGAGGTCCTCGCGGAAGACGCCCTCGGCCACGGCCTCCTTCAGGTCCCGGTTGCTCGTCGCGATGATGCGGACGTCGGCCTTGCGCGGCTTCGGGTCGCCGACGCGCTGGAACTCCTGCTCCTGCAGCACGCGGAGGAGCTTGGCCTGGACCGCCGGATCGATCTCCGTCACCTCGTCCAGCAGCAGGGTGCCGCCCTGCGCCTGCTCGAACGCGCCGGTGACGTCTTCCACGGCCCCGGTGAACGACCCCTTCCGGTGCCCGAACAGGTGGCTCTCGACGAGCTCGCGCGGGAGGTTCGCGCAGTTCACTGCGACGAACGGGCCGTCGGCACGGTCGCTCTCCTCGTGGACGAGCCGGGAGATGACCTCCTTGCCCGTCCCGCTCTCGCCGTGGACGAAGACGGACGCTTTGCTCCGCGCCATCCGCGGGATCAGCCGGCGCAGCGCCTGGATGCTCTCGTGCTCGCCGACGAAGGGGACCCGCTTGCCCGATCCGGCGCGCCGTGCGCGCGTGGGGGCAGCGGAGGTGGCCGGCGTGGCCGTCGTCGACTCGGCGGGTGCCGCGGCGTCACGCCGGGCGAGGTGGTCGCGGACGCGCTCCAGCAGGGCCGAGGTCGAGAACGGTTTCGGGAGGTAGTCCACAGCGCCGTGCGCCATCGCCTGCACGGCGTGCTGGATGTTCGCATGCCCCGTGATCATCACGACGGCCACGTCCGGGTACTCCTCGCGGACGTGAGCGAGAAGCTCGAACCCGTTCATCTCGGGCATCTGGATGTCCGTGATCACGAGGTCCACGGGTTCCGCGGCGAGAACGCCGATCGCCTCGGCCCCGCTGTGGCAACTCGTGACGCGCATCCCGTGGCGCGTCAGCAGTCGGTCGAGGACCCCGTGCAGCAGTTGTTCATCGTCGACGACCAGGATGTGCGGCTGCTCCTTGTTAATCATGGGCTTAGAGTATATGTGTGGCAAAATAATGGCAGGACACGAACGATGGGGGGCCAACCCGAACATCTTCGACAGAGCACACCGAACATCTTCGACCGATCACAACCGCCAGAAAAACTAAGATTCGACGAATCCAATTACATCTGTCTCAATATAGGAATTCCGTTCCACTTGTGCCCGCCGCGCACCAAGCGTATCTCATGAAGGGGATAGCACCACTCGTCTCTATCCTTCACACATAACATGTAGTAACGCCAGGGAGCAAAAGAGTAAAGGTGATCCCCGGTGTCCGACCGGCCGCGTCGGCGGCGAGGCTCAGGTGCCCTTCGTGCGCGACGGCGATCCGCCGGGCGATCGAGAGCCCGATGCCGAGGTTCTGCGACTTCGTCGTAAAGAAGGGGTCGAAGACGCGCGGGCCGTGCTCGCCCAGGGAGCCCGGATTCCACACGTCGAAGCACACGGCCCCGGCTCCCGTGCGGCGGATCGACAGGCGCACGGGAGCCGCGTCGTCGCCCGCCTCGCGCGCGGCGTCGAGCGCGTTGTGGAGGAGGATGAGCAGGGCTTGCTGGAGCAGCACCGGATCGGCCGCCACCTCGCCCTCGTCCTCGACGACGAGCCGGACGCCGGCGCCTTGCTCGCCCAGCCCGAGGAGCACGCCCTCGGCCACGCGCCGCGCGTCCAGGCTGCGGAGCACCGGCGTGAGGCTGAAGCTGTAGCGCTGGAGATCGGCCAGCATTCCCTCGATGGCGGCGGCGCTCTCGATGATGCGCAGGGCCATCTCTCGTTCCTCGTACGTGCCGAGTTCGTCGGTCAGCATCTCGGTGTAGCACTGGATGCTGGTGAGCGGGCCGCGCAGGCGGTGGGCGAGGATGTGGGCGAGGTCGGCGACGGCCTGGTCCCGGTCGATGCCGGCTTCGAGCGCGGCGGGGAGGTGGGCGAGGGTCGGGGCAGGGGAGTGGTGGTCGGGCATAGTCGAGTCGAGGGGTGGCGCCACGGGCGGGGCGGTCATGTTTTTCCGGGGAGCGAGCGAGCGCGGCGGCAACTTTTTCCGGGGGCGGCCGGCGGCTCTTTCCTGAAACAGCCCTGACGTTCGCTACGGCTGTTTCCGCCCCCCGTGCAGGCGCACACGCGGTTGGTACGGGCACAGAGGGCATAAACCAGGCCCGAACCGGCCACGCCCGACATCGGGACCGGGCGCTCGTTCGCCCCGCCCGAGGCGGCATCGGCGGGGCGGCACGGTGGTTGACAGAGAGCCGATATCACTACGCGCCCTCCCCCTATGGATACGCCCAAGCTCTCCGTCCTCCGCCACGCCATGCAAGCGTACGCGATGCGGGCCCAGACGCTCGCCGACAACATCGCGAACCTCGAGACGCCCGGCTACCAGCGGGAGGCCGTCCGGTTCGAGGACGAGCTGCAGGCGCGGCGCCGGAGCACTCCCGCCCTCCGCAGCCCCGAGGACGTGCAGGCGCGGATCGACGTGGAGGAGGGGCCCGCCATGCTCGAAGACGAGCTGATGAGCCTCGCCGACACGCAGATGCGGACGCAGCTCACCGCGCGCGCCCTCCGCGAGCACTTCGACCTCCTCCGCACCGGCATCACCGGCCGCGCCGGCTAACCCCTGTCCCCATGCCGATCATCCGCAACACCCCATCCCTCTCCATCTTCCGCACCGCCGCCCGCGGGCTCGAAGCGCAGCGCCTCGCCCTCGGCGCGGCCACGGACAACATCGCGAATGCGACGTCGTCGCGCGCCGAGGACGGCGAGCCCTACGCCATCAAACGCGCCGTCCAGACCGCCGACTCCGCGCGCTCCCGCTTCGGCCGCACGCTCACCGAGGCCCAGACCCGCCTCCGCACGACGGACGAGCGCCACCTCCCCAACGGCCGCCTCACCGGCCGCTTCGGCGACGACGACCTCGGCCTCACGACGGACATCGCCGAGATCGACGCCGAGCGGCTCGAGTACGACCCCAACCACCCCCACGCCGACGCCGAGGGCTACGTCCACTACCCCGACGTGAACGTGGTCGAGGAGATGGCCCACATGATCTCGGCCAACCGCGTCTACGAAGCCAACCTCACGACCGTCCAGGCCGCGAAGGAGATGATCAAACGCACGCTCGAAATCTGATCCCGATGAAGATCCCGCACCACCGTCTCTCCGCCGCCGCGGCCTACGAGCGCGTCCAGACGCCGCCGGCCCCGTCGCCCGCCCGCCCCGCGGCGCCGCCCGCCGACGCCGCCCCGGCGAACGCGGCCGCCGCGACGAGCGCGCTCTCGGCCGACGAGCAGCAGATGATCGACCGCTACTTCCCGCCGCAGCCGAAGCTCGAGCTCCGCCTCTACGGCCCCGGCCGCGAGGCGCAAACCGTGAGCCCCGGCGCCGTCGGCGGCCGCCTCGACCTCAGCGCCTGACCGCCCCCCGCATCATGAACGTCTCCGAACTCCAGCGCCTCCAACGCCTCGCCCCCGCCGGCACCGACGGCTTCGCCCGCACGCCCTTCGGCGGCGGCGCGGCCGAGGGCACCGGCTTCGGCGACACCCTCGCGGGCGCCATCGACAAAGTGGACGCCTCGCAGAAGGTGGCCGACGAGCAGGTCGAGGCGTTCGTCGCGGGCGAGCAGGAGAACGTCCACGAAGTGATGATCTCGATGAACGAGGCCAAGCTCCACTTCCAGCTGATGACCGAGGTGCGCAACCGCATGCTCGAGACCTACCAGGAACTCATGCGGATGCAGGTCTGACGCTTGCCAGCCTGACGCCTCCGTAGCCCGCCCCGCCGCCGACCCCGCCCATGCCCTTCGTCCAGAACGCCCGCCAGTTCCTCGCCCGGCTCGCGCCGGGGCAGCAGGCTCTCCTCGCTCTCGTCCTCGTCGGCGGAATCGCCGTGCTCGGCGGCATCGCCTACTGGGCGAACCAGCCCGACTACGCCCTCCTCTTCGGTCGGCTCGAAGCGACTGATGCCAGCCGCGTCGTCGAGACGCTCCGCTCGGAGAACATCCCGTACAAGCTGGAGGAGAGCGGGACGGCCGTCTACGTCCCCCGCCAGCAGGTCTACGACCTCCGCCTCCGCTTCACCGGCGAGGGCCTCGTCTCCGACGGGCCCGTGGGCTACGAGCTCTTCGACGGCAACATGCTCGGGATGACGGACTTCATGCAGAAGCTGAACTACAAGCGCGCGCTCGAAGGCGAGCTCGCGCGGACGATCGCGGAGATGCGGCAGGTGGCCCAGGCCCGCGTCCACCTCGTCCTCCCCGAGCGCAGCCCCTTCCGCGACCAGCAGACGAAGCCGAGCGCGAGCGTCGTCCTCCAGCTCGGCGGCAGCGGCTCGCTCGACCGAGGCCAGGTCGAGGGCGTCGCCTCGCTCGTCGCCGGCGCCATCGAGGGCATGGCCGTCGCCGACGTGACCGTCCTCGACACGCGCGGCACGCTCCTCTCCAACCCCGACGCCGGCAACGCCGACCTCACGCTCACCTCGAACCAGCTCCGCACGCAGCGCGCCGTCGAGGGCCACCTCACCGAGAGCGGGCAGTCCATGCTCGACCGGGTGCTCGGGCCGGGCAAGGCCGTCGTCCGCATCGCCGCATCGCTCGACTTCAGCCGGAACGTGCAGGAGACCGAGGCCATCGACCCCGAGAGCGCCACGGTCATCAGCGAGGAGCGGCTCGAAGAGAACGCCGAGTTCGACAACTCGAACTCCACCGTCCGCAACTACGAGCTGTCACGGACGCGGGCGCGCTCGGAGAAGAGCGTCGGCGACATTCGCACCCTCACCATCTCCGTCATCCTCGACCACAAGCGGAACCCGATCCAGCCCGCCGCCGACACCGACGAGCCCGCGGCCGAGCCCGTCCCGTATACCGATCAAGAGCTGCGCGAGATCGAGGCCCTCGTCAAGAACGCCGTCGGGTTCAACCCCGAGCGCGGCGACCGCTTCGCCATCCACCAGGCCCAGTTCGACACGTCGATCGACGACCAGA
Organism: Rhodothermales bacterium; assembly: GCA_039944855.1. NCBI lineage: Bacteria > Pseudomonadati > Rhodothermota > Rhodothermia > Rhodothermales > Rhodothermales bacterium. Next base: position 8,731 of record JBDUXZ010000033.1, read on the forward strand.
TCGTCGAGGAGCTGCGCGGGCACGAGAACGCCGAGCGGCTCCAGCTCTACCTCCGCTACGGGCTGATGGTGCTCGCGCTCCTCCTCGCGGCGTGGCTCATCCGCTCCGCCGTCCACCGCGTCTCCGACGCCGCCGCCTCCGACGACCCGCTCCAGCTCAAGCGGACCGACGCCGCGCCCGTCCTCGGCCGCCACACGGCCGGTGCCCTCGCCGCCCAGTCGGCCCCTGCCCTGCCCGCCCCCGCCGAGCCCACCTTCGACGCCGACGACTTCTACACGAGCAAGCTCTCCGGCGAGGCGAAGGCCCGCCTGAAGGCGAAGGAGAAGATGTACGAGGAGACCAAGCAGCAGGTCATCAGCCAGCCCGAGGAGACGGCTGAGCTCCTCCGCGCCTGGCTCGTGCAGGACCAACCCGTCGCCGCCAACTAGCCCCCGCCATGACGCCGCCCCCCGCCCCGCCCGCTGCCCCGCCGCCCGCGCTCGAACCGGCGCAGCTCGATCCTGCCTCGCTGAGCGGTGCCCAGCGCTCCGCCGTCCTCCTCATCGCCCTCGGCGTGGAGGCCGCCAGCAAAGTGCTCCCCCTCCTCCCCGACGCCGACGTCGAGCGGATCTCCGTCGAGATCGCTCGCTTCCGCAACGTCTCCAGCGAGGTCGTGGAAGCCGTGCTGATGACGTACCGCGACGCCACGTTCGGCTCGAACCACCTCGTGCAGGGCGGGAAGACCGTCGCCCGCGAGATGCTCCTCAACGCGCTCGGGACCGAGCGGGCCGACCAAGTGATGATGAAGGTGCAGGCCGCCACGGCGATGTCCGCCTTCCAGCTCCTCCAGACCGTCACGACCGAGCAGATCGTCCGCTTCATCCGGAACGAGCACCCGCAGACGGCCGCCCTCATCCTCGACCGGATGACGCCGCGCCGCGCCAGCGAGGTCCTCGCCGTGCTCGACCACGACTTTCAGAGCGAGGTGGTCTACCGGCTCGCCACGATGAGCGAGGCCGCGCCCGAGTTGCTGCAAGAGGTCGAGGACGTGATCCGGCAGGAGCTCGGGCCCGTCTTCGGCGGAGCCACGGCGCAGGGCGGCGTCGAGAAGGTGGCCGCCATCCTCAACAGCGCGGGGCGCTCCACCGGCACCACGATCATGGAGAGCCTCCGCGAGCGCTCGCCCGACCTCGCCGGCAGCATCAAGAGCTTCATGTTCGTCTTCGACGACCTCATCACGGTCTCGGGCCGCGACCTCCAGCGCCTCCTCACGGGCGTCGACCAGAAGGACCTCGCGCTCGCGCTCAAGGGCGCCTCGGACGAGCTCAAAGCCAAAGTCCTCGAGAACGTCAGCGACCGCGTCCGCGAGTCGATCGTCGAGGAAATCGAGCTGCTCGGGCCCGTCCGCGTCACGGACGTGGAAGAGGCGCAGCAGCGCATCGTCGAGGTCGCACAGGACCTCGAGGAACGCGAGGAGATCGCCCTCTCCGCGCAGCCGGCCGAGGAGGTGCTGCTCTAACCGATGACCGTCCTCAAACACCTCGCTCCCCCCGCCGCGCCTGCGTCCGAGCCCGCGGCCGAGCCGCTCCGCCACCGCGGCGTGCTGCGGAGCGCCCACGCCCGCCGCGCCTCCCGCCCGTTCGAGGTCCAGGCGAACTGGGCGCCGGACTTCCCCGTCGCGCCCGACGCCGAAGCGGAGCCCGAGCCCGAGCCCGGTCTCGACGACCTCCGCGCCGCGTGGGAGACCGAGGCCCAGCAGCGGCTCGACGCGGCCGTGGCAGCCGCCCGCGAAGCCGCCTTCGCCGAGGGCCACGCCGTCGGCCGCGAAGCCGTCCTCGCGGAGACCGCCGCCGCCGCCGAAGCCGCGTACGCCACGGCCGCCGCCGGCCTCGACCAACTCCACGCCGACTGGTCCGACCACCTCCACCGCATCGAGCCCCTGCTCGTCCAACTCGCGCTGGACGCGACCGAGTTGCTGCTCGGCTCCGGTCTCCCCGACGCCGTCCGCGACGCGACGACCGAGGCCCTCACGGCCGCCGTCGAGCAGCTCGCCGCCGACGCCCCCCTCACCGTCGCGACGCACCCCGTCGACTACCTCCACCTGCAGGAGGGCGGCTTCGTGGAGCACCTCGCCGCGAGCCACCCCGGCCTCCGCTGGACGCCGAACCCCGCGCTCGCCGAAGGCGACTGGGTCGTCGAGTCGCCGAAGGCGGCCGTCCGCCGGATCCGGTCCGAGATGCTGCGCCACCTCCACGACCGCCTCGGTCTCCACGCCGACGACGGCACCGACGAGGAGGACGTGTAACCCATGTCCTTCGTCGCCCACACCCTCCAGCAGCTCCACGCCATCCCCACCGGGCCGGTCGTCTACGGGAAAGTGCAGGCCGTCGTCGGTCTCCTCATCGAGGCGAGCGGGCTCGACGCCGCCGTCGGCGAGCTGTGCTACATCCACGAGCGCGTGGGCGGGCGCCGGCTCAAGGCCGAGGTCGTCGGCGTGCGCAGCGGGACGACGGTCCTGATGCCGCTCGAAGAGACGCACGGGCTCCGGGCCGGCTGCCTCATCGAGTGCTCACGCCTGCCGCTGACGGTCCGCGTCGGCCAGGCCCTCCTCGGCCGCGTGATCGACGCGAACGGCCGCCCGCTCGACGGGAAGGGTCCGCTCGCGCTCATGGCTGAGCAGCCCGTCCACCGCGAGCCGCCGTCCCCGCTCGACCGGCAGACCATCCACGAGCCACTCGCGACCGGCGTCCGCGCGATCGACGCCTTCCTCACGATCGGGAAGGGGCAGCGGATCGGGATCTTCGCCGGCTCCGGCGTCGGCAAAAGCACGCTCCTCGGGATGATCGCCCGCGAGGCCAAGGCCGACGTCAACGTGATCGCCCTCATCGGCGAGCGCGGGCGCGAGGTGCGCGAGTTCATCGACGACAACCTCGGCGAGGAGGACCTCGCCCGCTCCGTCGTCATCGCCGTCACCGGCGACCAGGCGGCGATGAGCCGCGTGAAGGGCGCGAGCGTCGCCCTCGCCGTGGCCGAACACTTCCGCGACGAGGGGAAAGACGTGCTCCTCATGATGGACTCCGTGACGCGCGTGGCGATGGCGCAGCGCGAGATCGGCCTCGCCGTGGGCGAGCCGCCGACGACGCGCGGCTACACCCCGAGTGTGTTCGCCCTCCTCCCGCGCCTGCTCGAACGGGCCGGGCCGGGCGCCACCGGCACCATCACCGGCATCTTCACCGTGCTCGTCGACGGCGACGACATGAACGAGCCCATCGGCGACGCCGCGCGCGGCATCCTCGACGGCCACATCGTCCTCTCGCGCAAGCTCGCCCACGCCAACCACTTCCCGGCCATCGATGTGCCCGGCAGCGTGAGCCGCGTGATGAACCGCGTGGCCTCGGCCGAGGCGCTCGCCGCCGCCGACGAGGCGCGCCGCCTGCTCGGCGCCCACCGCAAGGTCGAGGACCTCCTGCGGATCGGGGCCTACGAGCGCGGGCAGGACCCGCTCACCGACCGCGCCCTCGCCGCCCACGGCGCCCTCACCGAGTTCCTCCAGCAGGGCGTCCACGAGCCCATCGATCCCGACCCTGTCGGCACGCTCCGCGCGCTCCTCGCCACGATTCCGACGCCGCCCACCCGCTAGCGCGCGGTTTGGCCGACTCCTTGCATTCCTCCCGACACGCCTCCTTCCCCCACGTATTCGCCCGCTAGAGCCCGCATGTCTGGAAAGAAATTCCGATTCTCCTTGCACGATGTGTTAGAACTGCGCCGCCACCAGGCCGAGCGCGCCGAGCAGGACCTCGCGCGCGCCTATCGGGACCGGCAGGCGCAGGAATCCGCGCTCGAAGCCGCCGAGCGTCGCCTCCACGAACTCGCCCACCGCACGCCGACCTCCGGCGTCGCCGACCTCGTCTCGCTGCGCCAGCTTGCCGCCTACCGGCTCGACGCGCAGCGGGCCGCGCAGGCCGAGGCCCAGACGCTGGAGCGGCTCCGCCGCGAGGAGGCGCAGGCGAAGCGCGCGCTCGTCCTCAAGCGCCGGCCTGAGGAAGCGCTCGCCATCCTCCGCGACGACGAGCACTCCGCCCACCGCAAAGCAGCCGACGACGCCGAGTCGGCGTTCCTCGACGAGCAGGCCGTGGTCGCCCACTGCCGTAAGCAGCGCGAGGCGGCCTGATGAAGCAGGTGATTCTCCCCGCCGTACTCGCCCTCGTCTGCTTCGCCGCGAGCCTCGTCGGCACCTACGCCGTCGTGCCGAAGCCCGCGCCGGAAGATGCCGCCGCCGACAGCCTCGCCGTGGCGGAGGCCGAGGCCAAGCCCCGCTCGACGATCAGGAATGCCGACGCGCCGGCCGTGTTCGACGCCGCGCTTCAGGACTCCCTCAGCGTCCTCCGCCGCGAGCTCGACGACGCCCGCCGCGAGCTCGAGACCGCTGGCACACCGCCCGTCGACCGGCAGGCCGAGGCGCAGGCGCTGAGCGGCACGCTGAGCAAGCTCGAAGACGCCGAGCTCCGCGCCATCCTCACCCGGCTCGATCTCGAAGTCGTCGAGATGCTCTACGCCGCCTCGTCGGCGCGGAACCGGACGCGGCTGCTCCAGGCCCTCCCGTCGGACCGCGCCGCGCGCTTCGTCCGCTACCTCACGACGGGGTCCGCCGGGGACGACGCGCCCGCACCCGTCGCCGAGAGCCCCGTTTCGGAAGCCGCTCCCGCGACGCCGACAGAGACCCAGGGCTGACATGACGCCATTCCTCGCCACCCTCACGCCGCTCGTTCCGGCCCCCGACGTCGACCTCCGCCCCGGCGGCGGTATGCCCGAATTGGACGGAGCGGCGTTCGCGACGCTGCTGAATGGAGCGCTGCTGCATTCGGCTGCCGCCGAGGGCGCGGTTGCAGCCGAGGGTGAGGGGGACGTGCCCGTCGGGGCCGCGCTCACCCAAGAGGTGGCTGCCGAGACCGAGCATGCCGCAGAGGAGAGCGAGAGCACGGAAACAGAGGAGGCCGAGCACAGCACGCAGACCGCCGATCGGGCGTCCGCTGCGGTTTCCATCCCCCTCGCGCCCACCGTAGCGACGCCTCTGGTTTCCGCTTCCGAAACCGGCGAAATGGCTCCGCCCGCGATGTCCCCTCCGAGTCGTCCTGCGCCAGCGCTGCCGGTCCCTTCGGCCGACGCCCCGCCGTCCACGCCTTCGGCTTCGGCCGCCACATCGGGCGCATCGGAACAGACCCTCGCTCCTCCCTCCTCTCCCGATGCCCCCGCCGAAGCGCCGGTGCGTACGACCGGCAGCGGGGAAGCTGTAGAACCCGCCGCGAGCGACTTGACGGCCGAAGGCTCCTCGCCCCCGGTCGATGCTTCGATGGTGGACCCCGCACATCCGGTCAAGGCAGCGTCCTCGCCCCTACCGCCGACGACGTTCGCGCCGATGCCCGACGCCACGGCGCCTTCGCTCGACGCTGAGGCCCAGCCCTTCGAGTCGACGCCGCCGACGGATCTGTCTGAGCCCGCGAGCCCGCTCGACTCGACGGCGCTCGACCCGATCGCACCCGACCCGACGGCGCTTCCGGCTGACTCCGTCGAGGTGGCTCCCGAACCCGTTGGGGACGATGCCTCCACCGAGCCCACGGCTCCGTCTGCGGACGACGCGGAGCCGGCGGCGGCCCAGCAGCAGGAAGGGTCGTTCGAGGGCGACGGCCAGAGCCCGCAGGATCAGCCGACGGACGAACGGTTGCTATCCGTCGACCGCACGGCCACGACCCCTGATCAGGTCGAGGGCGACCCATCGATCCCACCGATGAGCGAGGCGGCCGACGGTCCCGCAGCGTCGGCGCGCGCCGAGACGCCGCCGTCGCTCCAGCGCACGCTTCCCGTGGCGTGGCTCCGCGCCGTGCTCGACCAGCCGCTCCGCGGCCTCCCACCCGGCGCAGCAGCGCAGTCGCTCCAAATCCGACTCGACGACGGCGAAGGCACCCTCACGATCGAGACGCACCGGGACAACGACCGCGTCAGCGTGTCCGTCGCCTTCAGTGACGGGCACCTCCGCAGCCTCGCCTCCGCCAGCGCCGACCGCATCCACGCCGTGCTACAAGAGCACTTCGGCGCGAGCGTCGACCTCTCGCTCACGAGCGACGGCTCCGACGATGCCCCGTCTGACGGCCGCAATGACCGGGGCTTCTCCCGTTCCGTGCCCCGCGCCGACCTCGCGGCTCCCGCCCGCACCACCGCTTCTCCCTCACGCGCCCGCCTCAGCGGGGGCCGACACGAATGGGTCGGCTAGCCCCGCCCTCAACCCGCACGCCCATGGAGATCACCTCGCTCACACCCGCCGCCGACACCCCGGCCGGCCCGACCACGCCGCCGACCACGTTCGGCGACCCGTCGCTCGGGAAGGACGAGTTCCTCAACCTGCTCGTCGCCCAGCTTCGAAACCAAGACCCGCTGAACCCGCAGGAGGGGCACGAATTCGTCGCCCAGCTCGCGCAGTTCTCGTCCGTCGAGCAGCTCGCCAACATCAGCTCGACGCTCAACACGCACTCCGGCCAGCTCGCCGCGCTCGCCGAGGGGATGTCCGCTTCGGCCGCGCAGCAGGCCGCGCTCGCGGGCACGCTCACGAGCGGGATGAACCTCAGCACGGCCTCCGCGCTGATCGGGCAGACCGTCGAGGTCGCCGGCAACGAGCTCGGGTGGAACGGGTCGGACCCGGCCGCCTTCGGGTTCGAGCTCGCAGACTCCGCCGCCGACGTCGAAGTCACCGTCCGCGATGCCGAGGGCAACGTCGTCCGCACGTTCGCGCTCGGCGGGCAGGGCGAGGGCGCGCACAACCTGACGTGGGACGGCCGCGACGGCGACGGCGCCCCGCTCCCCGAAGGCGACTACACCTTCGAGGTCAGCGCCCAGAACGCGGACGGCGACGACGTGGCCGCGACGAGCTACATCCGTGGCACCGTGGACCGCATCACCATCGAGAGCGGCGGCGTGTCGCTCTGGTTCGGCGGCCGGTCCGTCCCGCTCAGCGACCTCCGCAGCATCGTTTCCTGATTCTCACTCCATCCACCCAACGCTTACGCCCATGAACGTTCGCCAGCTCGCGGCTCGCGTGGAAGGCCCCGGCAACGCCGGGCTCGCTCCGCCTGCCTCGCGGGCGCCCGACGCGCCGGGATCCGCCTTCGCCGACGCGCTCCGGCACGCCGAGCGGGGCGCGCCCCCCGACGACGGGATCACGCTCTCCGCGCATGCCGAGCGCCGCATCGAAGCCCGCGGCATCTCGCTCGACGCGGCCGAGCGCCAGTCCCTCGCCGACGCCGTCCGGCTCCTCGACGCGAAGGGCGCCCGCGAGGCGCTCCTCCTCCGCGCCGACGCCGCCTTCGTCGTCAGCGTCCCCTCGCGCACCGTCGTCACGGCGGTCAGCACCGACGAGATGCGCGACCGCGCCTTCACCCAGATCGACAGCGCCTTCGTGCTCTAGCTCCACCCAGTTCACGCTCCACCCCTTCACGCTCGACCCTTACCTCCCAACCACCCCGGCAGGACCCGCCCTCCGACGCTTCCGCGCGGAACAGGGACGCCGGACCGCGACCGACCGACGGACGTCGCGGACCACCCCCCACACACCATGATTCGCTCCCTCCGCACCGGCGTCCTCGGCCTTCGCAGCCATCAGTTCCGCATGGACGTCATCGGTAACAACATCGCCAACGTCAACACCGTCGGCTTCCGGCGCAGCCGCGTCGCCTTCCACGACATGCTCGGGCAGAAGATGCTCGGCATCGGGCAGACGATCGGCGGCGCGAGCATCGGCAACGGCGCGACGGTCGGCTCGATTGACCAGGCCTGGAGCCAGGGCTCGTTCGAGTACACCAACCTCGCCACCGACCTCGCCCTCGGCGGCGACGGCTTCTTCGTTGTCCGCGGCGCCGAAGGCAACGCGCTCACCCGCAGCGGCAACTTCCAGTTCAACGCCGACGGCCAGCTCGTCACCTCGAACGGGATGAACGTGCAGGGCTGGGCCTACAACCCCGACGGCACCATCAACACCGGCGCCCTCCAGGACGTCCAGATCGCGCTCGACGCGACGGCCCCGCCGGAGGAGACGGGGAACGTCACGCTCGGCGGCAACCTCTCGGCCGACCTCGTCCCGAACGAGGACGGCAGCGAGGCCACGATGTCGACCGTCGTCTACGACGCCCAGGGCCAGCCGCACACGCTCGTGCTCACCTTCGGCATGACCGACGCCGACACGTGGACGCTGACCACGGCCCAGATCGCCGGCGACCCCGACGCCGAGCCGCCCGTCCCCGCCACCGACCTCACCGGCTCGGGCATCGAGCTCGACTTCGACATCGACGGCAACATCATCGGGCCCGACCCGGCGACGATCGACCTCAGCGGCGTCTTCCCCGGCAGCAACGGCGACGACCTCGCGATCACGCTCGACATCGGCAACCTCACGCAGTACGGCGGCTCCTCCACGGCGAACGTGAACGCCCAGGACGGGCAGGCCGCCGGCCGGCTCATCGGCTACGGCATCGACCCCTCGGGCTCGCTCGTGCTCAGCTTCTCGAACGGGGAGCAGCGCGCGATTGCCCAGCTCGCGATCGGAACCGTGGCGAACCCGAACGGGCTGGAGCAGCTCGGCGACAACTTCTACGGGCTCACGGCCGGCGCCGGCGACCTCGTCCTCGGCCGCGCCGGGGAGGAGATCAACACGGCGGTGATCTCGGGCGCGCTCGAGACGAGCAACGTGGACCTCGCCGCCGAGTTCACGGACATGATCGTGACGCAGCGGGGCTACCAGGCCTCGGCCCGCGTCATCACCACGTCGGACGAGATGCTGCAGGAGGTGGTGCAGCTGAAGCGGTAGGCTCGGCGGCCCTCCGCTGACGCCCGCCCCTCCCGCCTCGTCCGGCGGTTTCCGAAGCCCCGCGCCGCTCGCCGGCGCGGGGCTTCGTGCGTCGGGGAAAATCCGCCGGCCCGCCTTAAGCCGGGCGCGGATCTCCGATAACCGGAGCACGTCCCCGGCAGCCCCCCTGCCGGGCGAGCGGCAACATGTTCCGCCCGCCGCCGCCAATCCTTTCCGCCCTCCCCGGTCCGCTGCCCCCGACGTCGGATGAATAAGACCACGCTCCTCGGCCTCGTCACCGGCCTCGTTCTCATCTTCGGCACGATCGTCACAGGCGATGGGTGGATCACGTTCCTCGACCCGAAATCGCTCATGATCGTGTTCGGGGGGACGGGCGCGGCGCTCGCCATCGCGTTCTCCTTCCCCGAGTTGAAGACGATCCCCGGCGGCGTCAAGGCCTTCTTCGCCTTCCAGGACCCCATCTATCCCCGGTTCGTGGGGGAGTTCACCGACCTCGCCCGCCTCGTCCGCCGCGACGGGCTGCTGGCCCTCGACCGGAAGATCGGCGAGATCGACCACGACCTCATGAAGTTCGGGCTGGAGATGGCCGTGGACGGCGTGGAGGCCGACGAGGTCGACGAGCTGATGAAGAGCCGGATCGGCGAGGAGCTGCAGGGGCGTGCGCTCACCGGCCGCTTTTTCAACACGGCGGGCACCTACGCCCCCGCCTTCGGGATGGTTGGCACGCTGATTGGGTTGATCCAGATGCTCCAGAACCTCAACGACCCCAGCGCCATCGGCCCCGCCATGGCCGTCGCCATGATCACCACGTTCTACGGCGCCCTCGTCGCCAACCTCATCTGCCTGCCGTTCGCGGCCAAGCTGAAGGCGCAGACCAGCGCCGTCGCGAAGGAGTACGAGATGGTGCGGACGGGCGTGCTCGCGATCGTCCGCGGCGAGAGCCCGATCATGGTCGAGAAGCGCCTCGCGCTCTACGTCGGGGGCGACGCCCCGGAGGCGACCGCTGAGGAGCCCACCCCCCTTAAACGCGCTGCCTGACCCACTGACCGCCCGTGGCCGACGACTTCAACCTTGAGGAGGACGACGAACCCACCGCCCCGTTCTGGATGGCGACGTTCAGCGACATGATGACGCTGCTGCTCACGTTCTTCGTGATGCTCGTCGCCATGTCGGAGGTGGAGGTGAAGAAGTTCGAGGAGGCCCTCAGCTATTTCCAGGGCGGCACCGGCATGCTCACCTACGAGTCCGTCACGCCCACGCTCCGCCGCCACTCCAGCGTCGAGTACTCCCAGCGCGAGCACGCCATGCGCTTCGAGGAGGTGGAGCGCTACCTCCAGGAGCAGGGGCTCACCGACATGGTCGAGGTGAACCTGACCGAGACCGGGCTCAGCGTGTCCGTCACGGACTCCGTGATGTTCCGCTCCGGCGCCGCCGAGCTGATCGAGCCGTCGCAGCACCTGCTCGTCACCCTCACCGAGCTCCTCGGCGGCGCCGTCGCCGCCGTCCGCGTGGAGGGCCACACCGACGACCGCCCGATCCAGACCGCCCGCTACCCCTCGAACTGGGAGCTCTCCACGGCCCGGGCCGCCTCCGTGGTCCGGTTCCTGCTGGAGACGCCCGACGCCCTCTCCCCCGACCGCTACACGGCGCTCGGTCACGGCGAGCACCGCCCCATCGCCTCCAACGAGACGGGCGAAGGCCGGGCTCGCAACCGCCGCGTAGACATCTTTTTCGAATGGATCCAGACATGGCCGACCCCATAGTACCCGACCCCGCAGCCCCCCCCAAGCGTCGCTGGATCCCCATCGTCGCAGCGATCGTGGTGCCGGCCGTGCTCGGCGCGTGGGTCGCCGTGAGCCAGCAGGCCTCCCTCGCCGCCGTCCTCGGCGGCCCGGCCGAGGAGGTCGCACTGCCCGTGGAGGAAGAGCCCAAAGCGGAGCCCACGGAGTACGGCGAGTTCCTCGAGTTGCAGGGCCTCATCGTGAACCCCGCCGGCACGGAGGGCCTCCGCTACCTCATGGTGCACGTGGGGTTCGAGAGCGAGCAGGCGAAAGCGCTCGAAGAGCTGACGATGAAGGAGATCGCCGTGCGCGACGCCGTCATCAAGATCCTCAGCGCGAAGACCGTCCCCCAGCTCTCCGACATCGGCCGGCGCGACAGCCTCAAGGTGGAGATCCGCGACACCGTCAACGGGATGCTCCGCGAGGGGCAGATCGACCGCCTCTACTTCACGCAGTACGTCCTCCAATGACCCTGACGGCTTCCCCTCCTGCTCCTCCCGAAGGCCGGTCCGCCGGCGGCGCGCAGCCGTACGACTTCCGCCGACCCCGGCTGCTGTCGCACGACCGGCTCCGCGCCCTCCACGCCGTGCACGAGGTGTTCGGCCGGCGGCTCGCCGTCTACCTCTCGGCCCAGCTCCGCACGCTCGTCGAACTCTCCGTCACATCCGTCGAGCAGCGGACCTACGCCGACTACGTCGTGGCGAGCCGGGAGCCGGCCGCGTTCTTCGTCGGCACGGCGCGGGGGACGGACCACGCCCTGCTGCTGCAGATCGACACGCGGCTCGCGCTCTTCGTCGCGGAGAAGCTGTTCGGCGGGACCGGCGCGTTCGTGGACGAGCCGCGGTCGCTCTCGCAGATCGAACAGCGCGTCGCGCATCGCCTCGCCGACCGCGCCCTCGACGACCTCGGGGCGAGCTGGCGCGACGTCGCCCCGCTCTCGCTCACGAAAGGGGACTACGAGGCCGACGTCCAGTTCGTCCAGCTCCTGCCGGACGCCGAGCCCGTCGTCATCGTCACGTTCGAGGCGTGCGTCCGCGAGCGCTGCGCGCCGCTCACGCTCTGCTACCCCTTCGCCCTCGTCCAGCAGTTGATGGGCGCCACCCCCGCCAAAGAGAAGGTGACGCGCCCCGCCGCCGCCGAGCCGCCGCCGGTGCGTGCGCAGTACGCCGAAGCCGTGGGGACGACCGCCATCGAGCTCCGCGCCGAGCTCGGCCGGACCCGCCTCTCCCTCGGCGAGATCCTCAGCCTCGCCGTCGGCGACGTGGTCCCGCTCCAGCGCCGGCCCTCCGAGCCGCTCCCCGTCTACGTCGGCACACAGCCCCGCTTCAAAGCGCAGGCCGGGCGCTCCGGCTCGCGGTGCGCGCTCCAGATCGTCGAGGTTGTCGGTGCCGCTCCCTCCCCCGAACCCAACCCTCCGCACGCCGATGTCCGCTGATCAGCCCATGCCCGACGCCCCGCTCACCGAATCCCTCGCCGACACCGCGCCGTCCGAGCCCGCGTCGTCCGCCCCTGCGCCGTCCGCCACGCCCACCGTCGAAGTCGCCGCTGCCACGTTCCCCGACGTGGGCAGCGAACACCTCGGCGACGGCCCCGCGCGGGCGGCCGACCTCGGCGTGCTCCACGACGTCGAGCTCGACGTGACGGTCGAACTCGGCCGACGGCACCTCCCCCTCTCGGACGTGCTCCGCCTCGGCGCGGGGAGTGTAATCGAGCTGGAGAAGATGGTCGGCGAGCCGCTCGCGGTCTACGCCAACGGGCGGCTCATCGCCGAGGGCGAGGCCGTAGTCGTAGACGAGCAGTTCGGCGTCCGCATCACCCGGCTCGCCACGCCGAGCGCGGCCGGCAACGCTTTCCACTGAGCGGGCGCACTCGCGCGCGCGAGGACACACAATTCGGCCCCTGCGGCCCGTATGGCCAGCCGCCCCGGATGACCGGGGCGGCTGGCATCGTTTTCGCAGAGACCGGAATCACGTCGGCTCGTTTGCCGCCGCGCTCCGTCCCCGCCTCCGCCCGCCGCCATGCTCGCCCGTTTCTCCACCGCCGCCATCCCCCCGCCGTTGCTCCGCCGGATCGGCCTCTTCGCCGCCGGCCTGCTCGTGCTCTTCCTCGCCGTCCAGCTCATGCCGTCGGCCCCGCCCGACGCGGCGGCCGGGCAGGAGATTCGCGAGGCCGAAGCGCTCCGCGGCGGGCGGAGCGAGCGCGGCGGGCCCCGCCTGTTCAGCGTCGGCAACCTGATCGCGTTCGCGCTCCTCGCGGGCGGCGGCGCGTTTGCCCTCCACCTCCGCAAGCAGACCGGCGACCCCGCGACCGCTGCCCACCTTCACTCGGTCGGCCAGCTCCAGCTCGCGCAGGGCCAGCAGCTCCGGCTCGTCCGCTGCGGCGGCGACGTGCTCCTGCTAGGCGTCACGAGCGGGCAGATCACGCTGCTCCAGCGCTACCCCGCCGGCACGTTCGTCGGGCCCGAGCCTGAGCCCGAGCCCGACGCGCTCCCGCCCGGCTTCGCCGACCTCCTCCGCAGCAGCCTCGGCCGCCCGACCCATGCGTAACCCCGTGCCCCGCCTGCTGCTCCTCGCCGCTCTCCTCGCGTTCGCGCCCGCCGCGCTCGCGCCTGCCGTACTCGCGCAGGAAGCCTCGGCCGACCTCGCCGCTGAAACCGCCGCGCCCGCCCCTGCGCCCGATGCCCCGTCGAGTGGGTCGTCGGTCGGGTCCGTGCTCTCGCCGCTCCCCGGCGTGTCGCTGACGAAGGGGGACGAGGACCTTGCCCTCCCGATCCAGCTCCTCCTGCTCCTGACGGTGCTCACGCTCGCGCCGTCGGTCATCATCCTGATGACGAGCTTCACGCGGCTCATCGTCATCTTCAGCATCCTCCGCACGGCGCTCGGGATGCAGCAGTCGCCGCCGACGCAGATCATCATCGGGCTTGCGCTCTTCCTGACGTTCTTCATCATGGCGCCGGTCATCGAGGAGGTCAACACGAACGCGCTGGAGCCCTACCTCGCGGAGAAGATCACGCAGTCCGAAGCGCTCGCCCTCGCCGCCGCGCCGACGAAGGCGTTCATGCTGGAGCAGACGCGCGACAAGGACCTCATGCTGTTCATGGACATGGGCGGCCTCGACGCCGTAGCGACGCCGGAGGAGGTCCCGCTCCACGTGCTCGTCCCGGCGTTCGTGATCTCCGAGCTGCGGATCGCCTTCCAGATCGGGTTCATGCTGTTCCTCCCGTTCCTCATCGTGGACCTCATCGTGGCGAGCGTGCTGATGTCGATGGGCATGATGATGCTCCCGCCGGTGATGATCTCGCTCCCCATCAAGCTCCTCCTCTTCGTCCTCACGGACGGCTGGTACCTCATCGTCGAGTCCGTCGTGCGCGGCTACTTAGGGTAAGAGGTCGGGGGTTCGGGGTAGGATGTTCTCCCGGCTCAGCCCCTCATCGACCCTCGAACTCACAACCCCAAACTCTAAACCTGTGAATGCTGACGTTGCTCTTTTCTGGATGCGCGAGGCGATGGTGCTCGCCGTGACCGTCACCGCCCCGCTCCTCGGCGTGGCCCTCGCCGTCGGCCTCCTCGTGAGCCTGATCCAGGCCGTGACCTCGATCCAGGAGATGACGCTGAGCTACATCCCGAAAATCCTCGCGATCGCCGCCATGCTCCTCCTCCTCGCGCCGTGGATGCTGGAGCTGCTGACGGACTTCACCGCACACGCCTTCACGTTCATCCCGAACGTCTCGCGCTGAGCTGGGTGTGGACGTAAGGGGGTGAGGGCGTATGGGAGTAACGACTTGATCGCCTCCACCTGCTCCCACACGTCCACACTCACGCTCCCCCACACGCCCCCGCCGTGCTCCTCGACCCCGAGTACATCCTCCGCGTCTTGCTGGTCTTTGTGCGGATCGGGGGGCTGCTCGTGGCGGCGCCGTTCTTCAGCCAGAAGTTTATCCCGGTGCAGGTGAAGGTGATGCTGGCGGCGGTCCTCGCGTTCAGCCTCGCCGGGCTCGCAGGCGGCGCGCTCCCGCCGACCATCACGCACCCCGTCGGGTTCGTCGTCGCCGTCATCATCGAGGCGCTGACGGGGGTGATGCTCGGGTTCGCCGCGCAGTTCGTGTTCTACGCCGTGCAGTTCGCCGGCGACGTGATCGGGTTCCAGATGAGCCTGAGCCTCGCGCAGATCTACAACCCCATCAGCGGCGAGCCCTCGAACCCCATCGGGCGCTTCCTGACGCTGCTGTTCATGCTGCTCTTCGTCCTGCTCGACGGGCCGCAGCAGATCGTCATCGCGCTCGTGACGTCGTTCCAGATCGTCCCGCTCGCCGGGGCGAACCTCGCGGCGGGCGGCCCCCTCCTGCTCCAGTGGACGGGCGCGTTCTTCACGACGGCCCTCCGCCTCTCCGCCCCGTTCATGGTGACGCTCTTCCTCGTCGACGTCGCCCTCGGCGTGTTCGCGCGGATGGTCCCGCAGGCCGACCTCTTCTCGCTCAGCCTCCCGCTCAAGCTGCTCGTCGGGCTGAGCCTGTTCGCCCTCTTCCTCCAGGGCTTCGGCCCCGTCGTGCCCGACCTCGTCGCACAAATGGTAGGCGACATGGCTCGGCTCCTCGACGTGTTCGCGGGCTGAGGCGGTCCGGCTCGGGCGGAAAACCTTTCCCCGTCCGGCGGCGCGAGCTTCCGGAATCGGCCGGGATGCGGCGCTAGCGGCCGAATCAGCCCGTGCGGGCAGGCTGGCACACTCGTTGACTTAGGCTCCGCACACCCTAGCCTCGTCCCGTGAGCGACCAGCCCGACCGCCAAGAGAAGGTCCACGACCCAACCCCGCAGCGCCTGAAGAAGGCGCGCGAGGACGGCAACGTCTTTCGCTCGAAAGAGATGTCGTCGGTGGGGATGGTCGGCGTCGGCAGCGCGGTGCTCATCTTTGGGATGCCGCCCGCGTTCGGCGTGCTGCAGTCGATGATGACGCGGCTCTTCCTCGGCGCGCCGACGATGACGTTCAGCCCCGCGAGCATGCAGGCGCTCCTCGCCGACCTCGGCCTGCAAGTGGCGCTCGTGCTCGCCCCGTTCTTCGGCGTGCTCATGATCGCCGGCGTCGCGCTGAGCCTCGCGCAGACGGGGTGGAACGTGTCCGCGAAACCCCTCATGCCGAAGGCGAACCGGATCTCGCCGCTGCAAGGCATCAAGCGGCTGTTCTCGTCGAAGGGCCTGTTCGAGACGGGGAAGTCGCTCGCGAAGATCCTCGTCGTCGGCCCGCTCGCGTACATCGTCATCAAGGGCCACCTCCCCGAGATCCTCGTCCTCCACACCGTCCCGTTCGAGGGGATTTTCACGACGGCCGCCGGGTGGATCGCCGGGCTCCTCCTGCAAATGCTCCTCGCCCTCGCCCTCCTCTCGGCCGTGGACTTCGCGTTCGAGAAGTGGAAGTACAAGGAGGACCTGAAGATGACCGACCGCGAGGTGAAGGACGAGTCGAAGGATCAGGAGGGCGACCCCCACATCAAAGGCAAGCGGCGGCAGGTGGCGCGCGAGATGGCCCGCCGCCCGAGGCTCGACCACGCCGTGATGCAGGCCGACGTCGTGATCACGAACCCGACGCACTACGCCATCGCCCTCCGCTACGACCCCCTCGAGGGCGGCGCCCCGCGCGTGCTCGCCAAGGGCATCCGCAAGCGCGCCCTCCGCATCAAAGCCCTCGCCGCCGAGCTCGGCACGCCGACCGTCGAGAACCGCCCGCTCGCCCGTGCGCTCTACGCCGCCGTGCCCGAGGGGCACGAGATCGCCGAGGACCTCTACCCCGCCGTCGCCGCCGTCCTCGCCGAGGTCTACCGGGCGCGCGAGCGCGCCGCCTAATCCGCCCCCGTGTCCAGCCTCCCCGCCGCCGCCCCGCCCGCCGCCCCGCCCGCCTTCCGCGTGGGCGGCGAGGTCGTCGTCGCCTCCAGCGTCGTCTTCATCCTGCTGATGCTGGTGGTGCCGCTCCCCGGCTTCCTCCTAGACCTCCTGCTGGCGACGAACATCGCCATCAGCCTCGCCGTCCTCCTCACGGCGTTCTACGCGAACCGGCCGCTGGAATTCGCGATCTTCCCCGGCCTCCTCCTCATGACGACGCTGTTCCGCCTCTCGCTCAACGTGGCGAGCACGCGGCTGATCCTGAGCGAGGGGAAGGCGGGCGCGCTCATCGCCGCCTTCGGCGACTTCGTCGTGGCCGGGAATTACGTCGTCGGCGGGATCGTCTTCCTCGTCCTCGTCCTCATCAACTTCATCGTCATCACGAAGGGCTCGGGCCGCATCGCCGAGGTCGGCGCGCGGTTCACGCTCGACGCCCTCCCCGGCAAGCAGATGGCGATCGACGCCGACCTCAACGCCGGGCTCATCGGCGAGGCCGAGGCGAAGCAGCGCCGCGCCGACGTCTCGCGCGAGGCCGACTTCTACGGCGCGATGGACGGCGCCTCGAAGTTCGTCCGCGGCGACGCCATGGCCGGCCTCATCATCACGGCGATCAACATCGTCGGCGGCCTCCTCATCGGCGCGACGCAGCAGGGGATGTCGATCTCGGAGGCGGCGGCGACGTTCACGCTCCTCTCGATCGGCGACGGCCTCGTCAGCCAGATCCCCGCCCTCCTCATCTCGACGGCGGCCGGCATCATCGTCAGCCGCGCCTCGGGCGAGGGAAACATCGCGGGCGAGCTGGCGGGCCAGCTCTTCACGAAGTCGCAGCCGATCCTGCTGACCGGCGGCTTCCTCGTCCTCCTCGGTCTGATGCCAGGCCTCCCGATCCTCCCGTTCTGGATGCTCGCGGGCGGGACGCTCTTCCTCGGGCGCAAGCGGAGCCGGAGCGAGCACGCCGCCGCCGTCGAGGTCTACGAGACCGGCCTCCGCGATACGGCCGCGGCCGACGCCGAAGAAGAGACCACGCCTGCCGACCTCCTCCTCGTGGACCCGCTCGAACTCGAGATCGGCTACTCCCTCATCTCGATCGTGGACCCGAGCCAGAACGGCGACCTGCTGGAGCGGGTGAAGCTGCTCCGGCAGCAGCTCGCCGTCGAGCTCGGCGTCGTGATCCCGCCCGTCCGCATCCGCGACAACGTCGGAATCGGAGCGAACAAATACATCATCAAGCTGCGCGGGAACGCCGTGGCCGAGGGCGAGGTGATGCCCGGCTACCACCTCGCCCTCCTGCCCGACGACTCGGCCGACGCCCCGCCCGGCGTCCGCTGCGAGGACCCGACGTTCGGCCTCCCCGCGGTGTGGGTCGCCGAGCGGAACATGGGCGAGGCCGAGCGGCTCGGGCTCACCGTCGTCGAAGCCCCGGCTGTCGTCACGACGCACCTCCTCGAAGTTCTCCGCAAGCACGCCCACAAGCTGCTCGACCGGCAGGAGACGAAGAAGCTGATCGACAAGGTGAAGGAGGCGGCGCCGACGCTCGTCGAGGAGCTCGTGCCGGGGATGCTGACCGTGGGCTCGGTGCAGAAAGTCCTCAAGCGGCTGCTGATGGAGCGCGTCCCCATCCGCGACCTCGTGACGATCCTCGAAGCCCTCGCCGACCACGCCCCGACGACGAAGAACCTCGACGTGCTGACCGAATACGTCCGCGCCTCGCTCGCCCCGACGATTACGCGGCAGCTCATGGCCGGCGGCCCGAGCGTCCACTGCGTCGTGCTCGACCCCGTGCTGGAACAGCACTTGCTTGAGCAGGCCGAAGCCGGCAAGCTCAACCCGAACACGCTTGGCCTCGACCCCGCCCGCGCCGAGAAGTTCGTCGCCGAGGCGGACCGGCTCGCGAAGCGGCTGCTCAGCCAGGGCCACGCGCCCGTGCTCCTGACCTCGCCGGTCCTCCGTGCCGCCCTCTTCGGCTTCCTCTCGCCCATGCTCTCCGACATCACCGTGGTCTCGTACAACGACCTCGTCCCCGAAGCCGCCGTCGACGTCGACGCCCAGCTCAAGCTCGTCTAACGCCCCGTTTTCATGGATATCAAGACCCTGACAGGCCCCAGCATCCAGGCCGCGCTCGCCGAAGCGCGCCAACTCCTGGGCGACGACGTGATGCTGCTGGAGTCCGTCGCCGCGCGTGACGGCGAGCCCGCCCGGATCACGGTGATGGTGGACGCCGCGCTCGACCGGAAGCCCACCGCGCCGGCGGCCGTCCCCGTTGCCGAGCCGGCGTTTGTCGCGGCAGCTCCGGCGGCGTACGGCTACGCCGCGCAACGCGCCCGCCCCGTCGCCGCGATGCCGGAAGAACCTGCCGCGCCGCCCGCATTTTCTTCCCCTCGATCCGCTGCCGGCTCCGCCCCCACGCGGCCCCGCCTCTTCACCCCCGAGCCCGCCTCGGCTCCGGCCTCGGCCCCGGCTCCGGCCGTTGACCTCTCGGCCATCGAAGCCTTGCTCGACGCCCGACTCGGTCAACTCCACGACCGGATCGCCTCGCTCGAAGCCGGGCTCGGCGCGAGCGGCACCGTGCTCGGCGCAGCGAAGCAGTGGCTCTCGCACCCGCTCTACGGCGACCTCCTCACGCGCGGCCTCCGGCCCGAAACGGCCGACCGCCTCTTCCACGCCGTCGTCGAGCGCGGCTTCCGCGCCGACGACCGCAGCCCCGAGACCCTCGGCGAGATCCGCTGGGCCATCGCCCAGGAACTGCGCGGCCTCCTCCACCGCCCGACGACGCCGCACGACGCGACGGGCACGCTCGTCCTCGTCGGGCCGAGCGGGGCGGGCAAGACGTCGCTCCTGCTCAAGCTCGCCCTCCACCCCAGCTTTTACGGACGGCGGCGGACGGCCGCGCTCGTCCTCGTCCCCGAAGACGCCGACGCCCACCCGCACCAGAGCCCGGCCGACCTCTACCGCCGCCACGGCCTCCCGGTCATGGTCGCCAGCACGCCCGCCGAGGTCCGCCAGGCCCTCGCCCGCACCTCCGACTTCGACCAGCTCCTCATCGACACGCCGCCGCTTCACCCGCGCTCGGGCGAAGCCCGCAAGATGATGGAGTGGCTGCAAGGCCTCCTCGCCGAGGTCGGCGCGTTCGACGTCCACCTCGTGCTCGACGCGACGCGTGCGCTCGAAGGCTTCGGCGCCGACTACCTCCGCAGCCTCCCGCTCCGCCCGACGGCCGCCTCCCTCACCCGCCTCGACGAGACCGACGGATGGGGCCGCGTGGCCGAGTGGATGCTCGCGCTCGACCTCCCCGTCCAGTTCGTCTCCACGAGCCCTCGCGTGCCGGACGGCCTCCGCAAGTTCACGCCGGGCTGGTTCGTCGAGCAGGTCACACACGCCGCCGCCGACGCCGAGGCCGGAGACCTCTCGCCATGGAGCTAACACGATCCCACGGCCCGACGACGCTCGCCGTCGTCAGCGGCAAAGGCGGCGTCGGTAAAAGCGTCGTCGCCGTCAACCTCGCCGAATCACTCGCCCACGGCGGCGCCCGCGTCGCACTCGTCGACGTCGACTTCGGGCAGAGCGCGTGCGCGGTGCTCGTGAACGAGGCGCCGCCGTACACCGCACACGACTGGATGCGGGGCCGCGCCGATCTCACCGATCTCCGCTGGCAGACCGAGGCCGGCGTGACGCTCGTGCAGGGCGCCGCCGACCCGCTCGCCCCGGCCGAGACGACCGCCCTCCTCGCGAACCTCGGCCGCGTCGTAGACGCACTTCGCGCCGACCACGACTACGTCCTCCTCGACACGCCCGCCGGCGTCGACGGCCCCGTCCGCTGGGCGCTCGACCACGCCGACCTCGGCCTGCTCGTGCTCGTCGGCGAGCCGACGGCCGTGGCTGACGCGTACCGCCTCGCGCGGCTCGTGTGGGAGGCCGATGCCGGCTACCCGCTCGGCGCCGTCGTCAACCTCGCCGACACCGAAGCCGAGGCGACGAGCGTGAGCGAGCGGTTCGGCGCCATCACCGAGCGGTTCACCGGGCGTGCGCCCGACCTGCTCGGGTGGATTCCGTACGCCGCGCAGATGCGCCGCGCCGTCGCCACGCAGACGCCCGCCGTCCGCTCGCCCGGCTCGATGCGGCAAGCCTTCGCCGACCTCGCCGACGCCGTCGCCGCCCGCCGCCCCGCGCCCTTCTACCTCTAGCCCTACCCCGCACCGCCCGCCATGCAGTCCCTCACGCTCCAGATCAGCGGCATTGCCGCGCTCCTCATGCTGCTCAACCAGCTCTGGGGCTACGCGCCCCTCGAGCGGTCGCTCGTGGTGACGATCGGAGCGGGGACGGTGGTCTATAGCGTACTACTCGTGGGGCAGGCCGTCGTCCGCTACGTCATCACCGCTGCGGCGGCACCCGATATCGCAACGGATGATGCCCCAGCCGAGCCGCCGCCCGCCGATGCCTCCCCGCCCTCTCCACCCGTTTCGTAACGCGCTCCCATGAAGGAGGACGATCTCCAGACCCACGCCCTGCGCTACGCCGCCGACCCGACGCCTCGCCACCGCGAGGCCGTCGCCGTGGCCGCCGTCCCGCTCGTCCGCTCGCTCGTCGGCAAGCTGACGCTCCCGAACAACCCGCTTGCGACGTGGGAGGACCTCGAAGGGGCCGGCCTCCTCGGGCTCATGCAGGCGCTCGACACCTACGACCCCGGGCGCGGCGCGCAGTTCGTGACGCACGCCTACCGCCGCATCCAGGGCGCCCTCATCGACTACCTCCGCTCGATCGACGTGCTCTCGCGCGACAAGCGGCAGCTCATGGCCGCGGCCCAGAGCGCCATCGACACGCTCTACCAGATGCTCGGTGAGGAGCCGCAGGACGAGGACGTGGCGGACTACCTCGGCATCTCGCTTGACGAGTACCACAGCCTGCTCTCCGAAGCCCAGCACCGCTTCACCCTCTCCGTCGATCAGCCGATCGGAGACGAGGACGGGGCGCGGATGCTGGAGACCCTCGCGCACGACGACGGCGAGGACGGGTTCGATGCCGTCGAGGCGCGGTTCGAGCTAGACGTGCTGGAGAAAGTCATCCCCAACCTGCCCGAGCGCGAGCGCAACATCCTCGCGCTCTACTACATCGAGGACCTAACGCTGCGCGAAGTCGGCGAAGTGCTCGGCGTGAGCGACGCGCGCATTTCGCAGATCCTCGGCAAGACGCTCCTCAAGCTCCGCCACACGCTGTCGGCCACGCAGCCGCCCCGCTCGGCGGCGGAGATCCGCTCGGCGGCATAGCGGCTGAACACACGGAGGGGCGGGCGTCCAGCCAGACGCCCGCCCCTCGCTTCGCACCGCACGGCGTCACTCAGCGCATCACCTCCCCCGTGGGGAACGGGCTCTGCGGGGGGACGCGCTCGCCGTTGCGGGCGGTACCGTTGGGCCGTCCGCCCGTCGACCGGCGCGGGCCGCTCGGGCGCTGCGCCGGCGGCGAGGACGGGGCCGAAGGCTGCGGGACGTACTTCGCCGGGATGCGCGGGACCTCGGCGAAGCGGCCCTTGTCGTTGAGCGGCACCCACTGCGACGGCATCTCGTAGAGGTAGCGGCCGATGCCGAGCGCCGCGCCCGCGCGCTTCATCGCGTTCGAGAGCCCGCCCTTGACGGCTTCCACGTCGGTGTTGTCGGCGCCGTCCTCGCGCCAGACCCACTCGCCGTCGTCGTTCTTGAAGTAGATGCGGCAGAGGACGCCGCCCTCGGGGCCGGCGCGGAACTCGTTCTTCCAGTTGCCGGGGCCGAACACCTCGTCGAGCCGCTCCTGCACGGCGCGGGCGGTGATGTACGCCATCGCGAGGCCCTTGCTCTTGTCGCGTGTCGTCGCGCCGGGCTTCCACTCGATGTCGTGCGCCGGGAAGGGGTCGGTCAGTCGTTGCCAGTTGATGCTCATGGCGAGTCCTCGTGTGGTTTCGTTTCGCAGTAGCGACGGCGGGGCGCTGCGGAGCGCGGGGCCGCCAAGTCGCGGTAGCCCAGAGTACGGCGTCTCGCTGCCACCTCTTTGTCACACGAAGGGGGAGAAAGAATTCCTCCGAGGAACGAGGGCGCCGAGGTCCCGAAAACCGACAGGGCCGCTCCCCCATTCCGGGAGAGCGGCCCCTCGTGACGCTGAGGGGACACCCCTGCCCCTACAGCGGCCTCCTCACGAGGCTATGATTATGCGGCATCGGTTACGAGCCCGTCGGACGCAGACGGTGCGGCCGGGTGACGGCCTCGTCGACGTGCACCTCCCACGCCTCGCTGAACCGGCGGTCGAACCGGCGGAGGAGGATGAACGGGTTCGTGCCGTTGGCGGCGTGCCACAGCCCGCGCTCCGAGAAGTACTCCTCCTGCTCGGGATCGATTTCGTACGTCACCATCGCGGCGGCCTGTTCCGGGCGAAGCCGGAGGTTCTTCGCCTCGCGCGTGGCGAGCGTGGTCAGGTTGATACGCCCGCGTTCGGAGAAGAGGTCCGGCTGACCCGGGGCAGAAATCTCCCACTGCGCGACGAGGTAGAGGCAGTCGTCCATGTGATCGAGGAGGTCGGAGCCGCGGAGACGATAGAGGGCGTCCACGGCGGGCTGCCCGTCGGGCCGGTTCGAGGCGATGAGCGTGGCGTCGCGGCGGAGACGACGCTGGTGATCGCGGAGGTTCCGTCCCCCGCCGCACTCGATGGCGATGCGCCGCGGCCGGATCGGACCCGGCACCTCGGCGACGAAATCGACGGTGAAGAACGCGCCGGCCGTTTCGAGTTCGACCTCGCTGCGGAGCACGGCGTCTTCGCGGAGGTACTTCACGATGTGCCACGCGAACTCGTCCTGCACCGCCCCGTCATAGGGCGGCTCGTAGGCGGGGCCGGAGAGGAGGCCTTTCGGCTCGACGGCGTCGGGCTTAGAGAGACGGATCATCGGAGGAGGGGTCTGAGTCAGGGTTGAAGCGGCGGGACAGGCATCATCGCGCGCGCGTACGTGTAATATCCCTCGCCCGGGTGCCACCGGTTTGTCACAGCTCCTGGCACTAATTTTCGCCGCCCGAAGCAATGATTCCGCAGCGTACGGCGTGATACCCGTCCGCCCCTCCTTCTCCCTCCCCGACCGCATGCGACTCCTCGCGCTCGCCGCGCTTCTCCTCGTCCCCCACGCCGCCGAAGCGCAGGGCTTCCGCACGTTCAACGACCGCAACCACCCTGAAATCGACTGGCAGGTCGCCGAGACCGAGCACTTCGAGATCGTCTACCCCGAGCGGCTCGCCGGCATCGAGGCCGAGGCGGCAGCCGTCGCCGAGGAGACGTACGCGGCGCTCGCCGAGAACCTCGGCGTGACGTTCGACAAGCCGATCCGGGTCTATCTCTCGGACGAGGACGAGATCGCGAATGGCGTCGCGTTCAGCGTCGGCGCGGGATTCACGAACATCTGGGTCCACGTCAACGAGACGGCGGACATCTGGACGGGCGACGTGAAGTGGCTGCGGAAGGTGATGGCGCACGAGATCGCCCACATCTTCCACTACCGCGCGATCCGCTCGCCCATTGGCCTGCTCCAGAACATCTTCGCGAACCCGATCCCGAGCTTCTGGGCCGAGGGCTTCGCGCAGTACCAAACGGAGGAGTGGGACGCGCAGCGCGGCGACCGCTGGCTCCGCACGGCCGTCTTCGAGGATCGGCTGAGCTACGCCGACGGCACCTCGTCGTGGAACGGCCGGCTGAAGTACGCCGTCGGGAACGCGCAGGTGCGCTACCTCGCCGACACCTACGGCGACACGACGCTCGTGAACATTCTGGAGCACCGGAAGCGGCTGCTGCCCGGCGTCCGCGTCCACGACTTTTACAGCGCCTTCGAGGCTGAGGTCGGCACGCCGTACCGGGAGTTTTACGACGAGTGGCGCAAGCACGTCAACGTCTACTACAACACGCTCGCCGGGCAGATGGAGCGGACGGACTCGCTCGGGACGGCGCTGAAGATCCCCGGCGCGTACCTCTACGACGTGCGCTACAGCCCGGACACGTCGAAGGTGGCGGCGCTCGTGCTCTCGTCCGTGGCGCGGCCCGTCCGCCGCCTCGCCGTGATCGAGGGCCTCGCGGACACGACGCAGGCGCGGAAGGTCCGCGTGCTCGCCGAGGGCTCGATTGAGGCACCGTTCGCGTGGAGCCGCGACGGCGAGCGGATCGCGTACGCCCGGACCGTGCGCGGGCGCTACGGCTCGCTCGTGAACGACCTCTTCGTCGTGGACGTGGCGACGGGCTACACCGAGCGGCTCACGTACGACCGCCGCGCCTCGTCGCCGGCGTTCGGACCGGACGGGAGCGTCGCGTTCATCGGCAGCGCGGGCGGGACGGCGAACGTGTTCGTGCGCGCCGCCGACGGGGCCGAAACCCGCCTCACCGACTTCACCGGCGACGTGCAGCTCACGACGCTCCGCGCGAGCCCCGACGGCCGCCGCCTCGCCTTCGCCCGCTTCGGCCCGACCGGCGAGCGCGACCTCGTCGTGTTTGACTTCGACACGGGCGATCTCATCTCCGTCTCCGCCGGCGACGCCGACGACCGGATTCCGGTGTGGAGCTACGACGGCACGCGCCTCGCCTTCACCTCGCTCCGCGACGACGCGCCGAACGTGTTCGTGGTGGACCTCGCCCCCCCGCTTCTCTCGCATCGGGCTCCGGGACACGTCCCTGTGCCCTCAGGCGTCGAGAAGCTGTCCCCCTTCAAGGAGGACAGCCCGGTGAAGCCGGGAGCAAGCCTTGCGAGCGACCGCGAACCGGGCGGGGGGTCCGAACGCCGCGTCACCCACCTCTTCGGCGGGGCGACGGCCCACGACTGGCTCCCGCCCGACTCGCTCCACCCCGACGGCCGGATCGTGCTCGTGACGAGCGAGAGTAAGCGGCGCGAGCAGGCCTTCGCCGTCGACGCCCGCCGGACCGTCGAGGTCGAAGCTCCGGCGACGGCACCCGATGCGTACGCGACGTGGACCGCGCACCGGCCGCCGCGTACGATCCCGAACGCCATCGCCCCGGACGCCGCCCTCGTCCGGGATCGCTACAGCTACAACTCGTGGGCGAACATCACGCACGCCGGCTCCTTCGCCCTCCCCTACGCCGAGCTCGACGGGAGCGATTACGGCGTGTTCGGGACGACGCTCTGGCTCGAACCGCTCGGCAAGCACGTCTTCGTCGGGCTCGTCTCCGTGTCGATCCCGAAGTTCGCGGAGCAAACGCTCGGCTTCCTCTCGTACACCAACAACCAGTTCCTGCCGTCGCTCACGCTCAACGCGTACCGCTACCCGAGCCCGGCGCGGTGGTACGGCGCGGGACTCCTCGTCGAAGACCTCGTCGGCGGCGACCTCACGGCGACGCTCCCGCTCGACCTCACGACGGCCCCGTTCACGAGCACGTCCGTCGACGCCCGCGTCCGCTACGCCTACGCCGACCCGTTCGACGACAGCGCGTTCGACGACATCGAGACGACAGGGCTCGTGCGGCCGGAGGCGGGGTATCGGTCGGAGCTGCGGCTCGGGTTTACGGCGAAGCGGCAGCGACCGTACCGCTACAACGACGTCTACCCGCTCGACGGCATCGGGCTGCGCGCGCGCGTGACGGCGGGCCTGCCCGTGCTCGGCAGCGACGCCGAGTTTGTGCGCCCGGACCTCGCCGCGTACTGGGTGTCGCCGCAGCTCGGGATCGGCCGGTTCTACGCTTACGGCCGCGCGCAGGCGCGATTCGGCGACGCGCTCGCGCAGGACTTCGTCGGCCTCTCGCGCTACGACGACATCGACCTCCAGCTCCCGTTCGTCGAGCCGATCACGCTCTCGGAGTCAGAGCGCGTGCGCGGCTACCGGCGCTACGCCGTCGGCGACCGGCTCGTCTTCGGGACGCTCGAATACCGCCTCCCACCCGTGTTCGACCTCGGGACGCGGCTGCTCGGCTTCCTCGAACTCGGCCGCGTCTCGCCTGCCTTCTTCGTCGATGCCGCCGCCGTATGGACCGGAAATGACATCGACGACGCGGTTCGGCGCACGGGCGTCGGGTTCGAGCTGAAGAACCGGGTGAGCCTCGGCGGCTTCCCGCTCGTCCATGCGCTCGGCGTCGCGCAGGAGTGGGACGACCTCGGCCGGACCGTCGAATGGGACGCGATCGATCTCTACTACCGTATCCAGGCCACGCTGCCCTTTTAGCCAAACCTACGCGGCGACCGGGCGTTGACGGGGCTCCCCTCACCCAGCCCCTCTCCGATGATTCAGATCGACTTCCCCGGCGGGACGATGCCCGCCCTCGGCCTCGGCACGTGGCAACTCAAGGACGACGAGGCGACCGAAGCCGTCGCGCACGCCCTCGACCTCGGCTACCGGCACATCGACACGGCGCAGGTCTACGACAACGAGCGCGCCGTCGGCGTCGGGCTCCGCACCGCGGACGTGGACCGCGACGCCGTCTTCCTCACGACGAAGGTGTGGCGCGACAAGCTGAAGCGCCGCGCCCTCATCGCCTCGACCGACGACAGCCTCCGACGGCTCGACACCGACTACGTGGACCTCCTGCTCATCCACTGGCCGAATGAGGACGTGGAGCTTGCAGAGACGCTCGACGCGCTCCAGGAGGTGCAGCACCGGCAGCGGACGCGCCACATCGGCGTCTCCAACTTCCCGCCCGCGCTCTTCCGCGAGGCGCTGGCCATCGCCCCTGACCTCGTCTGCGATCAGGTCGAATATCACCCCTACCTCGCGCAAGAACCGCTGCTCGATGTTCTCCGCGCGCACGAGATGATCCTCACGGCGTACAGCCCGCTCGCGCGCGGCGAGGTCTTCGACGAGAGTGTCGTGCGCGAGATTGCCGAGACACACGGCAAGAGCCCGGCGCAGGTCGTGCTCCGCTGGCACCTGCAGCAGGACCGCGTCGCCGCGATTCCCAAGGCCGCCTCGGCCGCCCACCGCGCGAGCAACTTCGACGTGTTCGACTTCGCCCTCTCCGACGACGAGATGGCGCAGATTCACAGCCTCGCCCGCGAGGACGGTCGGATGATCGATCCCGATTTTGCCCCGGATTGGGATGCCGCCTGAACGCAGCGAAATGGTGTCGTAGAGACGCAGCATGCTGCGTCTACATGCCGTGCGTCTACCCCACGTGCATCTGCAGCTCTTCGCGGCGGTGCTTCTGGCGGAGCTTGCGGAGCGCCTTCTCCTTGATCTGGCGGACGCGCTCGCGCGTCAGGTTGAACCGCTGCCCGATCTCTTCGAGCGTCAGCGGGTGCTCGCGGCCGATACCGAAGTAGAGCCGCGTGATCTCGGCCTCGCGGGCGTGCAGCGTCGAGAGCGCCCGCTCGATGTCGATCTTCAACGACTCGTCCATGAGGTAGTCGTCGGGCGAGACCTCCTCCTCGTTCGGCAGCACGTCGAGGAGCGAGTTGTCGTCGTCCTCGTTGAACGGCGCGTCCATCGAGAGGTGGCGGCTCGTGTGCTTGAGCGCGTCGCGGACCTTCTCGGGGTCGATCTCGAGCTCGGCGGCAAGCTCGTCGATGTTCGGGTTGCGCTCGTGGACCTGGGAGAGCTTGGCGCTGGTCTTGCGGATCTTCGAGATCGTGCCGATCCGGTTGAGCGGGAGGCGGACGACGCGGCTCTGCTCGGCGAGGGCCTGGAGGATAGCCTGGCGGATCCACCAGACGGCGTACGAGATGAACTTGAACCCGCGCGTCTCGTCGAAGCGCTGCGCCGCCTTGATCAGCCCGTAGTTCCCCTCGTTGATGAGGTCGGAGAGCGTGAGCCCCTGCCCCTGGTACTTCTTCGCCACCGAGACGACGAAGCGGAGGTTCGCGCGGACCAGTTTGTGGAGCGCTTCGGCCTCGCCCTGCTTGATGCGCTGGGCGAGGTCCACCTCCTCCTCGGGCTTCAGCAGAGGAATCTGCCCGATCTCCTGGAGGTACTGGTCCAGCATGCGCTGCTGGCGGGGGACGTACATAGGGCTACGGGTTAGGGTTAAATCGGCACGAGGCGCGTCCACGGTCAGGCACCGCACCTACCGGGCGTAGCGTCGTCACGACGCCCGAGCGGGATACCGGTTCCTAGCCGCACACGGCCCGAATAATACAGGCGAAAAGACGGTGCCGCCCGGTTACACGGAACAGGCGCGGCCTCAGTTTCCCCGCCGCCCCCCTCGCCTACGAGCGGGACCATAAATTTCAACGCCTCCCGCCCGACCCTGCCCCCGCCCCGGCGGCCGGTCCTCTTCGTAGATTCCGGCTCTCCCGTCCGCCCCCCATGTCCCCTCTCCCCGCCGACCCCTTCCTCCTCGACTGCCGCGGCCGGCGGCTCGACGCGCGGCCGGGCCGGGCGCACGTGATGGGGATCCTCAACGTAACGCCGGACTCGTTCTCCGACGGCGGGCAGTTCTTCGGACACGGTCTCGACGTTGCGCTCCGCCGGGCCGAAACGATGCTCGGCGAGGGCGCCGTGCTGATCGACGTCGGCGGCGAGTCGACGCGGCCACGGGGGACGGTGTATGGCGAGGGGGCCGCGCCGGTCGGCGAGGACGAGGAGAAGCGGCGCGTGCTGCCCGTGATCGAGGCCGTGGCGGCACGGTTTCCCGAAGCGCTGATTTCGGTGGATACGTACAAACCCGGCGTGGCGGCGGCGGCGCTGGAGGCGGGCGCGCACCTCGTCAACGACGTCACCGGCCTCCGCGGCGGCGACGGCACGGCGCGAGCCGCGGCACGCTTCGGCGCTCCGCTCGTGGTGATGCACGCGCTCGGCGAGCCCGGCGCGATGCCGCACGCCCACGCCTACGGCGACGTCGTCGAAGAGGTCAAAGCCTCCCTCGCCGCCTCCGTCCGCGCGGCCGAAGCGGCGGGCGTGCACGACGTGATCGTGGACCCCGGCTTCGGCTTCGGGAAGTCGGCCGAGGAGAACCTCCGGCTCGTCGGACGGGCCGACGCTTTTCTCGCGCTTGGCCGGCCCGTGCTCGTCGGCATCTCGCGTAAGAGCACGATCGGCGCCGTCCTCGGGCAGCCGGGCACGCCGGTGCCCGTGGAGGACCGGCTCTTCGGAACGCTCGGCGCGACGGCCGTGGCCGTGCTGCGCGGCGCCTCCATCGTCCGCACCCACGACGTGCGCGCGACGGCGGAGATGCTCCGCGTGCTGATGGCGACGGTGACCGCCGCGGCCGACACCCCGGCGACCGAATCGGCCGCATTCGCGGAGGACGGCCGGTGACCCTCGCCATCAACATCGGCTTCATCCCGTTCGACTGGCAGGACCTCCTCGACGTCCTCATCGTCGCGTTCCTCGTCTACCAGCTCTACCGGCTGATCCGCGGGACGATCGCGGTGCAGGTCTCGTTCATCCTGCTCGGCATCTACATCGTGGACGTGCTCGTGCGCGCCGCCGGGCTGACCACGCTGCGGGCGCTCTTCGGTGCGATCAGCGAGGTGTTCGTCCTCGCCGTCATCATCCTCTTCCAGCCCGAGATCCGGCGGCTCCTCTTCATGCTCGGCCGCAACCCGCTCGTCCGCCGCTTCGTGGCGACGCCGGCGCGCGAGAAGGCCGTCAACGAGTTCGTCGCCGCCGCCACCGAGATGTCGGAGAACCGGATCGGCTCGCTGACGGCGTTCGCGCGGTCGTCCGGCCTGCGGAACTACGCCGAGAGCGGGACGCCGATCAACGCCGACGTCGAGCGCGACCTCCTCACGAGCGTGTTCTTCCCGAACTCCCCGCTCCACGACGGCGCCGTGATCATCGAGGACCAGAAGATCGCGGCGGCGCGGTGCATCCTCCCCGTCTCCGAAGCGCGCCGGCTCGACCCCCACCTCGGCCTCCGCCACCGCGCCGCCGTCGGGCTGACGGAGCGGACGGATGCGTTCGTCGTGGTGACGAGCGAGGAGACCGGGAGGATATCGGTCGCGGAGAACGGCATCATCCACACCGGGCTCACGCCGCAGGAGCTCCGCACCCGCCTCACCGAAGCCCTCGTCCAGCGCAACCCCGACGAGCCCCCGCCGCCCGCCACGGACGATCTCGACGGGGCCTGACGCCCAGCGCGGCCGGGCCTGCGCTATTCACGGAGGGTGCGCCGCCGCCCGGTCCGGGTCGCGCAAACGCCGTCGTACCTTCAGCCCCCTCGTCCTCGCCTCCCTGCTATGCCGCCCCGCACGTACGACCGCCAGCGCAACGCCCTCGTCGCCCTCCTCCGCGAGAAGGGGATCACGGACGAGCGCGTGCTCCGCGCCATCGCGGCCGTGCCCCGCCACGAGTTCGTCGAGGCCGCGCTGCAGCACCGGGCCTACAAGGACGAAGCCCTGCCGATCGGGCTGAAGCAGACGATCTCGCAGCCGTTCACCGTGGCGTATCAGTCCGCCCTCCTCGGCGTCGGCTCGGGCGACAAGGTGCTGGAGATCGGGACGGGCAGCGGCTACCAGGCCGCCGTCCTCTGCGAGCTCGGCGCGCGCGTGTTCTCGATCGAGCGCCACGGCCCGCTCCTCGAACGGACCCAGACCGTGCTCGACCGCCTCGGCTACCGCGCCCTCACCCGCCACGGCGACGGCACGCTCGGCTGGTCCGCCCCCGCCCCGTACGACGGCATCGTGGTGACGGCAGGCGGCACCGAAGTCCCCGACGCCCTCCTCGAGCAGCTCCGTCCCGGCACGCCCGGCACCCCTGGCGGTCGGCTCGTCATCCCCGTCGGCGACGCCGACAAGCAGACGATGCTGCGCATCACGCGCACCGGCCCCGAGCACTTCCACCGCGAGGAGTTCCTCGACTTCCGCTTCGTCCCGCTCGTCGCCGAAGACGGCGGCCGCTGACGCCCCTCTCTCCTCTCCCGTATGGCTTCCCCGACCTCGCGCCCCCGCGCGCTCTTCACCCACTTCACGCAGGGCCTGCTGATGGGCTCGGCGGACATCATCCCCGGAGTCAGCGGCGGGACGATGGCGCTCATCGTCGGGATCTACAAAAACCTCATCGCCGCGATCGGCGATGCCGTCACGGTGGTGCTGCTGCTCGTGCGCGGCCGGGGGCGCGAGGCGATGCGCCAGTTCGCGGCGCTCGAATGGTCGCTCCTGCTGCCCGTCGTCGGCGGGATCCTGCTCGCGATCGCGCTCGGGTCGCTCTTCATCCCCGAACTGCTGGACCGCTACCCGGTCGAGTGCCGGGCGCTGTTCTTCGGGCTCGTCGCGGCCTCGCTCGTGATCCCGTGGCGCGAGCGGCGAGAGCACCGCGCCTCGCATTACGCGATCGCCCTCGCCGGGGCCGTCATCGCGTTCGTGCTCGTCGGCCTCCCGCGCAGCGCCGACGCGGCCGACCCGTCGCTCCTACGCATCGGGCTGACGGCGGCCGTCGCCATCAACGCGATGATCCTGCCGGGTGTGAGCGGGGCGTTCCTGCTCGAAGTGCTCGGGCTTTACCGGACGACGCTGGAGGCGCTGCGCGCGCTCGACGTGGTCTACGTCGCCGCGTTCGCCCTCGGCGCGGCCGTCGGCCTCGGCGCCGCCGCGAAAGCGCTCTCGTGGCTGCTCGACCGCCACCACGACCTCACAATGGCCGTGCTCGTCGGCCTCCTCGCGGGCTCGCTGCGGGCGCTCTGGCCGTGGGTCGGCCGCATCGCCCACGTCCACTCGGACGGGACGACGACGTACGTCCCGGACCCGTCGGTCCTCCTCGCGCCGGGCGAGGGCTGGCCGCTCGCGCTCGGCCTCGCGCTCCTCGGCTTCGCGTTCGTGACGGCCCTGGCGTGGATCGGCCGCCGCCGCATCGCCACCGGCGACGAGACCCTCGCCCGCGAGCACGACGACGTGCACGCCTGAGCCTTGAATGTCCCGCCGCGCTCAGTCGTCGCGCGGGACGGCGGGCGTGCCGTAGACCGTCCGGCTCCCCTGATCGAGCCCCGCGAGCCCGCCGATGACGGCCCCGGCCGCCCCGAAGAGCACGCTGCCGACGAGCGCGCCACCGACCGGGCTGAATTGAATAATCTCGCCGTCGTCGTTTGCTCCCCCCACGGCACCGACGACCACGCCGAGGCCTGCGCCGTAGACCGCTCCGAGCCCGAGCCCTTCGAGGACGCCGCGCCCCCGGTCGGTGAAGCGCACCGACGCGAGTTCGCTTGTAGGGACGGAGCGCATCTCGCCCGTGCTCGGGTCGATCCACGTCGTCGCGTCGGGGGCGATGTGGAGGCCACGCGCGCGGACCTGCTCGCCACCGTCGAGCGTCACGAGCGCGGACTCGGATTCGGCGCGGGTGTTGACGCCGGCGCGGGAATCAGGCGACGTAGCATCGAACGGGCGGCTGTGCGTGCAGCCGGTGATCGTGAGCGCGGCGAGCACGAGGAGGCGGGAGCGAAGCGAACTCATAGCAGACAACCGTCAGTTGATCGATAGCCCAAGCTAACGCATCGACGGCCGGTTCACCTCGTCTACGACACCGACGATCGTCGCGTCCGTCGCGGTGAGGTCGTTCTTCGGCTTGAACGGGATCGCCGCCTCGGCGCTCGTCACGAAGATCACGGTATCGCCGACGCCCGCGTCCACGGTGTCGAGCGAGACAATCGGGCCGCCCTTGAGCGAGCCGTCGAAGTGGAGCGGCTGCACGAGCAGCATCCGCTTGCCCTCGAGCGACGGATCCTTCTGCGTCGCCCACACGCTGCCGATGACGTGGCCGAGGTTCATCGGCTCGTGACCGCGGCGCGGCGCTTCACCTCTTCGACCTCGCCCTCGTCCACGTCGAGCCGGTCCACGATCGCCATGATGACGGCGTCGACGGGCTTGCCCTGCGTGAGCGCCGTCTGCCGCCCGCTCGACCCCTGCGCCACGAGCACGATCTCGCCGACGCCCGCGCCGACCGAATCGACGGCGACGACGAACGCCTCTTTCGGCGCGTAGTCGAGCCCGACTTCGCGGACGATCTGGAACGTCATCCCGACGGTCTGCTCGTCCTTGCGCGTGGCCCAGACGGTGCCGATGACTCTGCCTAAAATCATGAGGGTGCGGAAGCGGTGGAGAGGGAGAATACGGCGGCGCGCTACCGTTCGCCAGCGTCGACGAGCGCGATCGTGCAGCGGCTGACGCAGACGAGCCGGTCGTCGTCGTCGGTGATGCGGATCTGCCAGACCTGCGTGGTGCGGCCCGCGTGGAGCCGCTCACCGACGGCGCGGAGCGTGCCCGATTGCACGGGGCGAACGTGGTTCGCGTTGATCTCCAGCCCGAACGACACCTTCTCGGGGAGCACGCCGACGGCCGCCCCGATGCTCGCCACGCTCTCGGCAAGGACGACGCTCGCGCCGCCGTGGAGGTAGCCGAGCGGCTGGTGATGGTCCGGCGTCACCGGCATCGTTGCGACCACGCGCTCGGGCTCGATCTCTTCGAAGACGATGCCGAGGAGGTCACCGAGACCGCCGGTGGCGGAGAACGGGAGGTCGGGGAGGGCCATGCGGGGAGAGGCGGCGAGTGGAGGCGTAAAGGTACGCCCGCTACGCCTCCGTCTCCATCGTCCGCTCGCGGCCGGCGAAGCGCGTCGGCGGTGGGGCTTCCACCCGCGGCAGCCGCACGGTGAACGTCGAGCCGGCGCCCTTCGCGCTCTCGACTTCGATCGCCCCGCCCATCAGGTCCACGAGCTGCTTCGTGATCGCGAGGCCGAGACCCGTCCCCTCGTGCGAGCGGTCGAACCCGGTGGACTCCTGCTTGAAGTTCTCGAAGAGGTAGGGCAGGAAGCCCTCATCCACGCCGATGCCGGTGTCGCGGACGCGCAGCACGGCCAGCCCGCCCTCGGCGTCGACCTCGACCGTCACGCCGCCCGTGCGGGTGAACTTGATGGCGTTGCCGACGAGGTTGTTGAGGATGCGATGGAGGCAGCCGGGGTCCGCCGCCGCCCACACGTCCGGCGTTCGATGTTCGAGCGTGAGCGTGAGCCCTTTCCCGTCGGCGAGCGTGCGGAGCACGTCGAGGGTGTGCTCGGCCTCGTCGGCCACGCGAACGGGCTCGGCGACGACGTGCATCTCGCCCGCCTCGATCCGCGCCATGTCGAGGACGGAGTTGATCGTGCCGAGCAGGCGGATGCCGGCCCGCTGGATGATCTCGACCATCTCGAGGTGCTCGCCGTCGAGTTCGCCCGTGAGCATCTGCGTCGAGCCGATGATGCCGTTGAGCGGGGTGCGGATCTCGTGGCTCATGTTCGCGAGGAAGTTCGACTTTAGCCGGCTCGCCTCCTCGGCCTGCTCCTTCGCCCGGATCAGCTCAGCCTCGACGCGCTTCTGCGGCGTGAGGTCTTTCGCCACGCAGACGACGCCGAGCACGTCGCCCTCGTCTCCGCGCATGGCGGCGGCCGAAAGCGAGACGGGCAGCCCCGGTCCATCGCTCCCGCACAGCCGAGTCTCCCGGTTTCCCGAGTAGCCCGCCCGCACCACTTCGCCGAGGAGCGTGTCGGCCTCGGCCGCGCCGCCGCCGAGGAGCGAGCCGAGCGGCTGCCCCTCGAGCGCCGCCGCCGAGCCCCCGACCGCCGCGCCGGCAGCCTCGTTCGCCATCTCGATCACGCCCTCCGCGCTCACGACGAGGAGGGGGTCGGCCATCGAGTGGATGATCGTGTCGAGGTAGTGCTTCGAGACGGTCGTGCGGCCGAGTTCCTCCGTCATCAAGTTGAAGGCGTCGGCGAGGTCGCCCACCTCGTCCTGCGAGCGGACGTCGAGCCGGTAGTCGAGGTGGCCGCGCCCGACGAAGCGCGTGGCCTCGGTCAGCGAGAGGATCGGGCCGGAGATGGAGTTGGCGATGAGGATGCCGAGCACGAGCGTCATCCCGATGGCGAGGAGGACGGCGACGAACAGCATCCGGTCTGCCTGCGTGAGCTGGACGCGGACAGCCTCCGTCTCCGTCGCGAAGCTGAGGCCCGCGCTGCTGCGGTACTGGGCGAGCGGCGGCAGGAGTTCGTACTGAAACGTGGCCTCGATGGAGTCGGCGAGGAGCGAGGCGGCGAGGCGGCCGGCGCGCGACTCCGTCAGCTCGACGAGGTGCTCCACTTGCCGCTGGTAGTCGCTGAACGCCATGCCGAGCGCAGCGAGCGATGCCAGCCGCTCGTCGGCGGCGGCGAGGTCGCCCGGGCGCTCCCAGCGTTCGGCGCGGGCGCGGCCCTTCGCCGTCGCCGATCGGCCCTCCGCGAGGTGGCCCTCGAACTCCGTCAGGGTTTGCTGGAGGGCCTCGGCCGTCACCTCGCTCCGCTCTGCGACGAGATCCCGTGCCGAAGCGAGGCTCTCCCGCAGGGCGAGCGTCATCTCGATGGCGTGGCTGATCTCCGGCACCGCGCTCTCGCTGAGGTGCGTCACGCCGGACTCCACGCGCCGGTTCATCGTCTGCGCCACGTACCCGACGCACCCCACCAGCAGCGCGACGAGGGCGAAACCGAGCAGGAGCTTCTGGTAGAGTTTCATCGGTCGTGCGGTGTTTCCGCGTGCTAGTGACGGCGATACCGGAACAGGATACCCATCCAGTTTAGGCATCCTCGTATGACACGGTACGCGCGCAAAGGGAAACGCCTCGTGCCCGACCAAGAGGTAAGAACGTGCCTACGCCGGGTGCTTTCTACCCCCGGCAGGTCGGGGACAGTCCGGACTAGTCGTCCAATTGCTCTCCCCACCACGCCATCATTCCCTCTTCCGTCCGACCGAGGGGAGCGCCCACCGCGCAGTACTCGCCCCACATCATCTCGCGAATCTGAGCGGCAAAGACCGGATCTCCGTCGGCGAGACGCAGGATCCGGGGGGCGAGGGCGAGACGGCCTGCGGCAGCAGCCGCGGGGCTGGGAGCGACGGTGTAGGCGGAGTACGACATGGCTGAGGAATCGAGTAAGAGAGGACTCCTGCCCCCAGGCTAATTCTGTGCCTCCGCGCTTCCGCCGCGTTCCCAACGACCCTCGTAACCGTGTGGCGGCAGCGCCGAGATACTAACCTTACTATTAATTTTTCGCTATTCTAATTACCGTAAGCCGTTGGCTATCCGGCCATTAACCCTAAGGCCGTTCGGAGGATTTTACAACTACTCTTTTTACACATGACAAAATACAGTATGCTACACCGTAGGTAAACACTGTTTTCAGGGTTTCCCCCACCCCCTGCGTGTGCCCACCACCTTAACACTCCGCCATGCTTCCTAAGGAAATCGCGGCCCGGACCAGCCGCCCTTCCACAACGACCGTCACGGATTCGGACATCGACCCCGGCCCACTCGGCCTTCGCGAAGTGATCGTGCGCTCGCGCCGGATGAGCCTCCGCGAACGCACTCGCTTTTTCACGACGTGGGTGCAGGGCATGCGGCGGCGCGAGGACAGCCTCCACCTCCGCCCCATCGCCTCCCCGACCGACCGCGTCACCCTCGTCGGTGATCACACGACGGAGGGCGACCGCGAGATGCTGATGTTCGGGGCGAACTCGTACCTCGGGCTGATGACGCACCCGTACGTCAAGCAGCGGATGAAGGAGGCCATCGACACCTACGGCGTCGGCCTCAGCGGGTCGCCCCTGCTGAACGGGCGGAGCCGGCTCCACATGGCGCTCGAAGAGCGGATCGCCGCGATGAAGGGGAAGGAGGAGGCGGTCATCTTCCAGAGCGGCTACGGCGCGAACGTCGGCCTGCTCTCGACGCTCACCGGCCGCGCCGACCACATTCTCTGCGACCGGCTCAGCCACGCCTCGTTCATGGACGGGACGAAGATGAGCGCGGCGCGGACCCTCACCTTCGGCCACAACGACATGGCCGAGCTTGCCGCCCTCCTCGAAGGGCTCGACGACGACCCCGGCGACACGTTCGTCGGCGTCGAGGGCGTTTACTCGATGGACGGCGACCTCGCCCCGCTCGACGAAGTGGCCGCGCTCTGCCGCCGCCACGACGCCTTCCTCATCGTCGACGACGCGCACGGCACGGGTGTAACCGGCCCCGGCGGCCGGGGCTCGGCCTCGCACTTCGGCGTGACGAGTGAGGTAGACCTCATCCTCGCCACGTTCTCGAAGGCGTTCGGCGTCACCGGCGCCGCCGTCGCCACCTCGCGCGAGATCGCGGAGTACCTCCGCTACAACGCCCGGAGCTACGTCTTCTCGACCTCGATCCCCCCGGCGTCCGTCGCCGCCGTGATGGCGAGCCTCGACCTCATGGAACAGGAGCCGGGCATCCACGAGCGGCTCCGCCACCTCATGGCGTACACGGCGCGCGGCCTCCGCACCCTCGGCTTCGACCTGCCCGAGCCGGAGTCCGCCATCATCGCGATCATGGCGCCGGAAGGACTGGACGTCCGCTCCTCGATCCGTGACCTCCACCGGCGCGGCATCTTCCTCAACACCATCGAATACCCCGCCGTGCCGGTCAACCAGCAGCGGTTCCGCATCAGCCTGATGGCGACGCACACGGAGGAGGACGTGGACCGGATGCTCGACACGTTCGCCGACGTGTGGGACGCCTATGCACCCCCGGAGCACCGCCTCAGCCGCTCCGGCCCGGCCAACGTGACACACTTCGGTGACGGCCTCGCCGGCCCTCCGCCGTCGCTGTAACCCCGGACCGCGTATCCTCACGCCGTAGGGGCGACCGGCCGGTCGCCCCTACTTTTTTTGCTTCAACGGAACGAACGGCCGCCGCTCTCGAACGCCACGCCGAAGTGTGCCGCGACCGTCGCCGCGTGATCGGCGAAGGTGGTGCAGGTGCCGAGATCACGCGGCTCGCCGCCGACGAGGAGGATGGGGACGTGCTCGCGCGTGTGGTCCGTGCCGGGGAAGCACGGGTCGTTGCCGTGGTCGGCGGTGAGGAGGAGCCGGCCGCCGTCGGGCAGCGCGGCGAGAATCTCGGGCAGCGCGCGGTCGAAGGCTTCGAGTGCGCGGGCGAAGCCAGGCGCGTCGTTGCGGTGCCCGTAGAGCTGGTCGAAGTCGACGAGGTTGGTCCAGATGAACGTCCGGTCATCGCCGCTGCGCATCGCGTCGAGCGTCCGCGCGACGCCCTCTTCGTTGCTCGTCGTCTTGAGGATCTCGTCGAAGCCGACGTTCCCGAACAGGTCGCCGATCTTGCCGACGGCGACGGTGCGGACGCCCGCCGCCTGCAACGCCTCTTGCAGCGTCGTCCCGGACGGCTTCAGCGAGTAGTCCTTCCGTTTCGCTGCGATGCGCTCGTACGCCCCCGCCGTGCCGGTGAAAGGCCGCGCGATCACCCGTCCCACGGCGTGCTCGCCGACGCAGACCTCTTCCCGTGCGATCCGGCACAGTTCGTAGAGCCGTTCGAGCGGGATCACGTCGGTGTGGACCGCGATCTGGAAAACGCTGTCGCCGGAGGTGTAAACGATGGGGTGACCCGTCCGCTCGTGCTCCGGCCCGAACGCCTCGATCACGGCCGTGCCTGAGGCCGGCTCGTTCGCGAGAATCCCGCCACCGCCCGTCGCGTCGAGGAACCGCTCGACGACCTCGGGCGGGAAGCCGTCGGGGTACGTCGGGAACGGCGTGGCGACGTGGAGGCCGGCCAGCTCCCAGTGCCCCGTCGTGGAATCCTTGCCAGCGGAGATTTCAGTCATCCGTCCGAACGACGCAGTGGGCGCGTTCGTCGCGGGCACGCCGTCGAGCGGGGCGATGCAGCCGAGCCCGAGCCGGGCGAGGTTGGGGAGCGCGGGGCGCTCGGCGGCACAGACGTGGCCGAGCGTGTGGCTGCCGGCATCGCCGTAGGCCTCGGCGTCGGGCTGCGCACCGGTGCCGACGCCATCGAGCACGATCGTGACGAACATGAGGCTTACGTGTGGAGGTGTGGGAGTATGGACGTGTGGACGTCTCCCTATCCCGCCCGCTCTCGTTCAATCACCCAATCGGCGACCGCGAAGCAGCGGCGCAGCCAATCACTCAATCACCCGATAACGACCGGTTCCTGCGCGGCGACGGCCTCTTGCAGCGCGTTCGCGGCGTCGGCGCGGAGCGCGTCGGCGTCGGCGTGGCGGGCGCCGAGTTGGGCGACGCCAATCGCGAGCGGGAGGCCTTTCTCGGCCGCGCGGTCGCGCACGTCGTCGGCCCACGCTTCGAGGGCGTCGAGCTCTTCGTGGAGGAACACGCCGTACATCTGCTCGCCGAAGCGCTCGATGCGGCCGTGGTGCGGGTGGTCTTCGAGGTGGAGCCGGAGCTCGCGCTCGGCGGCGGCGACGGCGTCGGCCCCGTCCTCGGCGACCTCTTCGGCGTCGGCGCGGTAGACGAGCGCGAGGGCGAGGGCGTGCTCCTGCGCGCGGGCGCGGCTCATCTCCTCGGCGATGATGGAGCGGCGCGTCGGGACCGAGCGGAGGTTGGCCTCGGCGTCCTCGGGCTGCGCGAGCATCGTCCCGAGCAGGCCGGCATAGCTGAGCAGGAGCGTGCGCTGGCGCTCAGTGAAGCCGACCTGGTCGGGCGCGAGGTCGACGACGAGGAAGACGGGCTGGTTCTGCTCGTCGCGGACGGGGAGCACGGCGACGCCGCCGACGTGGACCGGCTGCCGGTAGTAGGGCAGCGCGCGGATGAGCGGGTCGTTCTCCTCGAGCACGGTGATCGAGCGGTCGAGCGAGACGTGGCTGGCGAGGTGGTCGGCGGCGGCGAAGCGGCCTTCGCGGCGCACGGCCGGGCTGTGCGAGAGCGCGGCCTCGAGGGTGTACGCGTTGCCCGAGCGGTCAGACGAGAAGAGGGCGACGGTCTGGACTTCGGTCGCGGCCCACAGCGCGCGGAGGTAGGAGTTAATCGCTGTCGGCGAGTGGACGCGCCAGAACGGGGAGTCGTCGCGGGACTGGAGCACGGGGACGGGCTCGACGCGGCGGCCCGTGGACGCGGCGCGCGGGGCATAGACCTCGTCTTCGTGGACGGCATCCTCGTCTGCCTCTTCGGCATCCGGCAGTTCGTCATCCGATGGGTCAGCCTCGGATGCGGCGACGTACGCCACCTCGTCCCGGTCCTCGTCGCCCCACGCCTCGTCGACGGCGGTCGTCTCGGCCTCGGGGTCGAGCTCGGCTTCGAAGTCGTCGGCGACGGCGAGATTCCACCCGTCCTCCTCGACGTCGTGGTGGGCCGGCGGCGCGTCGTACTCGGACGACGCGGCCTGCTTGGGCCGGATGCCGGAGATGCCGAGCGAGCGGAGTTCGGACTCGCGCGACGGGATGGCCTCGTCGCGCTGCCGTTCCGACGCGGCGCGGCGGCGGCGGCGCTTGAAGGCCAGGGCGAGGAGGGTGAGCAGGGCGAGGAGGAGGAAGGCCCCGGCGATGACGAGGAGGAGCGTGTTTTCCATCAGGTATCCAAGGACGGCCGCGATGACGGCTAGCGCAGGGAGGATCACTCGGGCCATAGTGCTGTGCGCTAGCCGCGCATTTCAGAGGGGAGATGCCGCGTCGAATCTACCCGCGCACGGCCCCGATGTCAACAGATTGACGCGGGTTTGGGCAGACCGTCTCACGATGAGAAGTAACGCGCGACCCGGTCACCACCCCGCCCTTCCTGTCTCGATCTCGTGCCGCACCGAGCGACGTAATACGCTCTGGAACACGAACTGCATAGCTTCCCGTACGACCCCGAGCTAACGTGTCGTACCGATAGCTCCGATCGCCCCCGATTTTCTTCGCGCTGAGTCCGGCTGCTGACCCGACCCGAGCGCGCGCGCCCGGCCCCTCAGGAGTGAGGGGGCCGGGCGCGCTCTTTTTACCACCGGCGCCGACCGGCACCTACCCCACCTCGGCGTAGCCCTCCGGCACGGGCACGAACGTCGGCGCGCCCGTCGGGATCGTGGCGATGCCGGCGGGGAGGTCGACGCTCGGCAGCGTGAGCGCGGGCGTCTCGCCATCGAGCGGGTTCGGTTCGGCCCAGAGGTCGCCGCGCGTGCTCTCCATCACGACGTGGTCGCCGGCGCGGCCGAGGACGTAGTCGCGCGTGAGCGGGACTTTGCCGAACGGGGTGTCGAGGACGTACGTCGGCACGGCGAAGCCGGAGGTGTGGCCGCGCAGCCCGCGCATGATCGCCATGCCCGTCTCGATGGGCGTGCGGAACGCCGCCGTCC
This sequence comes from Rhodothermales bacterium, assembly GCA_039944855.1. Taxonomy (NCBI): domain Bacteria; kingdom Pseudomonadati; phylum Rhodothermota; class Rhodothermia; order Rhodothermales; species Rhodothermales bacterium. The sequence continues at coordinate 50,182 of JBDUXZ010000033.1, forward strand.
CGCCGATGAGCTGGGCTTGGTAGATGTAGTACGGCCGCACCCGCATCGCCACAAGCCCCTCGACGAGCGCCTTCATCGTCGCCACGTCGTCGTTGATCCCGCGCATGAGCACGGTCTGGTTGCCGACGGGCACGCCCGCCTCGGCGAGCTTCGCGCATGCGGCGGCGGCCTCGGGCGTCAGCTCTTTCGGGTGGTTGAAGTGGGTGTTGAGCCACACCGGATGGTGCGCCCGCAGGAGGTCGCAGAGATCGTCGGTGATGCGGTACGGCAGCGTCACCGGCAGCCGCGAGCCGATGCGGATGACCTCGACGTGGGGGATCGCACGGAGCCGGCCGAGCAGCCAGCCGAGATTCGCCTTGTTGAAGACGAGCGGGTCGCCGCCGGTGAGGAGCACGTCGCGGATTGCCGGGTGCGCCGCGATGTAGTCGATCGCCTCGCCGAGCTCGTCCTTCCGCATCATGAAATCGGCGTCGCCGACCATCCGCTTGCGGAGGCAGTAGCGGCAGTAGATCGCGCACTCGGCCGTGACGCAGAAGGCGACGCGGTCGGGGTAGTTGTGGATGAGGTTCTTCACCGGCGAGTGGCCGACCTCGTCGAGCGGGTCCACGACGCCGACGATGTCGGGCGCGAGCTCGCTCATCCGGGGGACGACCTGCCGCCGCACGGGGCAGTCCGGCCCGCCCATCAGGCTCGCGTAGTACGGCGTGATGTTCCAGCGGAAGATGTCCGCCGTCGCCTCGATGGCCGCCAGTTCGTCGGCCGTCGGCTCGATGTAATCGCGGAGCGCGGCCTCGTCGTGGACGCGGTGGCGCATCTGCCAGCGCCAATCGGCCCACTGCGGATTTGGAATTTCGGATTTGGGGTGGGCTTCCATCGGTGCCTGGAATCGTAGGGGCGAACGGCGTTCGCCCGCTTCGGGATGGGCGCGCTGCCTCACGGGCGGCCGTCCATGTTGGGGTAGCGGCGGAATGCCTTCATCACGGCGGGGTCGCGCGTCGTCTCGAACGCCTCGCCGCACTTGCCGCAGCGGAACGTGATCTCGCGGGGCTGCGCGGAGATGCCGTTGAAGAAGTTGAGCCAGCCGCCGACGCCGTAGCGCATGTCGGGGCGGGCGAAGTGGTGGTAGCGGTCGTGCCCGCACGAGCAGGTGGGGCGCGGGGAATCGGGCGTGCTCATGGGTCCACCCTACGCCGCGACCGCAGAGCGGATTCCGAACGCCGTGTGGATTCAGCGCCCGCCCGGGATGCGCATGCGGAACCGTTCCGCCACGCCTCGCCCGCACCCGACCCCGCCGACGGGGACGCCTCGGGATGGCGTAGGACATGCGCGCCGAGCCACCTATCTTGGCCGGCGGCGGTTAGCACGGCGCCCGCCACCGTTCATGTTATGTAGGGACGATTTCAGTTTAGCCCCGTGTGGTTATATGGTTTGCATCCTCCCCAATTCGACTGATCAGAGGTAGTCCTGTCTTATGGATCTCCTAGAAGACATCAGGAGCAAGCTCCCCGCAATACAGTCCCACCCTTCTGAGGAGGGGATCAAGGCCGCCCTGCGCCATGTGGAGGTAGCAGAGCGCTGGTTGCTGCGGGGACGTGACGAAAAAGACGAGGACCTATTTAATGATGTCATATACCGGACAAACCAGGCGTTCGAAGGAATGCTAAAAGAGGCCTTCACCGTCTTGGCGAGCCAAGACGGATCTAGTTTGTCAACTTACAAAATCGAAAACCATCTTGTTAGTAGCAACATTTTATCAGATAGAGTGATGGCCCTTTTTACCAACTATAGACAAGAGTGGCGCAACAAATCAACACATGATCACAAGCTATTCTTTAGTGAACAGGAAGCACTTCTTGCAATTGTGAGCGTGTCTGCATTTGCCACTATTTTAATAGACCAGATAATCGAATTCACCAGTGCCCAAGCAGAAAAAGAAAAAGTTGAGAACAGGAAAGCCGAGCTGACCGCTGAGATCGATAGCGCCAAGAAGTCCTCTTTCCGGGAAGAGGTGATCTCCCTCCTTATGCTATTTGGAAACGAATTATCTAATGAAATTGACGGTCAAACTGAAATGAGAGAAGTGGAATTAATAGGAAGAATGGTTGGTTTCATCCAGACTGTAGACCCATCTATTAACATAATGAGGGAGCCTATTTTGTCGGATGGAAGATCAAGAGCTGATTTAATACTAAGCAGAGGTAAGACCAATATTGTTGTGGAAGTAAAACGAGGTTCTCCCAGATGGTTTAAGAGCTTTCAAGAGAGAGGGCTGTCCCAGGTCATGAACTACATGGACATGTCGGCCACCAGGCACGGGATTCTATATATATCCCCTTACTTGAAAGGTCAAGACATGCGTCACGATGAGGTTTTTTCAGCGAAAGGGCCACAAAAAACCACAATTGATATGTTGGTACCTGTGAAGCCGGACGCATAACCAGCGTTCGCAGGCCCACCGGCCACTTCACCGCCTTTGCTGCCTTACCGACAGCGGCTACTTTGCTCGTTTCACCGTATCGCCGCGTGCGACGGGTAAAGTGCCATCCATTCTACCCCACGCCGAGGCGGCGCAGCCCGCGCGCGAGGAGGTCGGCGAGGAGGTCGGGGTAGGGCCGGTTCATCAGCTCGGCGATGATGGCGAACGTGCCGTCGGGTACTACTCCGTACCTTCAGCGGGATGAAGATCCCGAATGCTGCCGCCGCCTTCGTTCCCCCGGACAAGCTGACCGGCTATCTCCTCGCGCTTGCACACCCTGTCGGCGGCCCGAAGGCACGGTTCTTCCGAGCGCATGGGTTCGACGAGACCAACACAGCGGAGCTAGAAGGGGGCTTGCTCGCTATCGTTCGCCGCGCGGACGCCGAAGCCAGCGAGAGCCCGCACGGCACGAAGTACGTCGCAGACGGCCGGCTCCCAACCCCGAGCGGTCGTCGCGTGCGGGTGCGGACGGTCTGGGTCGTGGACCCAACGGACCCTCGCCCGCGTCTCATTACCGCCTACCCTGCGTGACCTACCGAGAACATCTCATGATCCGAGAACATGATACCGTAGTGCTAAGGCGCGACCTCCCGACTCTGGGCCTGAAGCGAGGGGATGTCGGAGCGGTGGTTCACGTCTACGGCGATGGGGCGGCTGTGGAGGTGGAGTTCGTCGCTGGAGCCGGGACGACGGTTGGGGTGGAAACGCTGGAACTGGAGGATGTACGTCCGCTCGGCCGGGACGAGATTCTACACGCACGCCCCATAGCTGCTTGACCCTTCGCTGTACGCCGCCGGGCTTCCCCGCCTTACACGTCGGGTCCACGTTGCTATCACCGGAGGCCGGGTCGCCCAGCGAGAGGGAGCGGCCATGCGCTCTACCCCACGCCGAGACGGCGCAGTCCACGCGCGAGGAGGTCAGCGAGGAGGTCGGGGTAGGGCCGGTTCATCAACTCGGCGATGATGGCGAACGTGCCGTCGGGCGCGAACGTCGGGAGCGGGTTGATCTCCAGAAACCACGGCTTCCCGCGCTCGTCCACGCGGAAGTCCACGCGCGCGAAGTCCCGGCACTCCAGCTTGGCGTAGATGCGGAGCGCGAGGTCGCACAGCCGCGCCTCCAGCACGCGGTCGAGCGCGCCGTGGATGACGTAGTCGAACGGGGCGGCGGGGTCCTCGTGGCGGTCGAGCGCGTGGAGGCCGATGCCGGAGTTCCGCTCCGTCGCCCGCTGCAGCACGGGCAGCGCCTCGGCCGGGTCGTTCCCGACGACGGCCACGGTAAACTCGCCCCCGACGACGAAGCGCTCCACGAGCACGTCCTGCCCGTAGAGCCGCGTCTGCCGCTCGACCTCGCGGCGCACGCCGTCCGGCGTCTCGGCCCGGCTCGACGGCGCGATCCCCTTCGCGGTCCCCTCGTAGCGCGGCTTCACGAAGAGTGGAAACGGCGGGAGATCCGTCTCGTCCACCGCGTCGGCCGAGGCCAGCACGCGCCAGTCCGGCGTGGCAATTCCGGCGGCGCGGGCGAGGTCCTTCGTCCACGCTTTGTCGAGCGAGAGCGACAGCGTGAGCGCGTCCGACCCGAGGCACGGCACGCCCGCGAGTTCGAGGAGCGTCGGCGCGTGGCCTTCGCGGTTGCGGCTCCCGTAGCTCTCGGCGATGTTCACCGCCGCGTCGAGGCCGAGGGAAGGCTCCTCCTGCATCCAGGCCAGGAGCGCCTGCGCCGAGCCGATGCGGACGGGCTCGTGCCCGAGCGCGCGGACCGCCGCTTCGAGCACGGCGACGGTCTCCTCCGGCTCGAACTCGGCGTCCCAGTCCGGCGGGGCGTCGGGCGGCGGCGGCGTGTCGCCGAAGCGGTCGTAGACGAGGCCGATGCGCAGGCTCACGAGTGCGTGCGGCTACGCCCGGGCCTAGACGACTCCGCATCGGCCTCCGGCAGATCGTCGAGGCCGAGGCGCGGTGCGCGTTCCGGTTCGGCCTCCGTCGGCACTGCGGACCGCTCGGCAGCAGGCGCGGCGTCCCGGGCGATGAGGTCGATCCGGTCGAGGGCGTGCTCGAAGCGCTCGGCCTGCCGGTTGGCGTAGGTCCCGAAGCCGAAGCGGCTGCCGCCGAACATCAGCAGAGCGAACGCCGCGAACATCGCCGGAAGGAGCATCACGCCGGGCTCGAAATCACCGACGGCGAAGAGCACGCCGAACAGCAGCGCGACGAGGGCGAACGTCGCCGACGCCGCCGTGAGCCCGAGCGCCGAAGACCGCATCGACTGCTCGATCGTGACGTGGGCGCCGCCGTCCTCGGGCGTGACGCTCACGCGGACCGGCATCCGGTTCTCCTCCGTCGTCGTCGCCCACTCGCGCACGCGCCCGACGCGGCCCGCAACGCCCGGCTGCTTGAACGTCTTCCGCAGGTCCGTCACCATCTGCTCCCACGCCTCATCGGTGACGGGCGCCGCCACCGCGCGCGCCCGTCGCACCTCGACCGGCATGCCCAGCATCTTCCCCGCCGGGCGCGTCGGCCCAGCGGCGGCGAGTTCCACCGCGGCCTCGGCGATGTGCTCCGGCGCGATCCCCGTCTCCCGGCCGATGCGCTGCAACTCGTCGAGCGTCAGCCCGCCTTCGCTCGCGGCCTCGGCGCGGCGGGCCTGCTCCTGTCGCTCGGCCGCGCGCTCGAAGAGGGCGTGGATCTCGTGCTCGGTGTAGCGACGGCCGGTGCTCATAGCGGGGATGACGGGAGGAGCGAGGAAGGTACGGCGGCGGACGGCCCGTGCCTCACGACCGCGTGCGGCTCCGCTCCGTCGCCCCGGCATCGCCCTCCTCTTCCGACAGCGCGTCCAGGTCGATGCGCGGCGTGGCGGCCGGCGCGGATTCGCTCGGCGCGGACGCTTCGGCCTGCGGCGTGGCCTCGGCGGCGCGCGGAGCGACGGCCTCGAACGTCTGCTCGATGTCGGCGGCGAGCTCCGTCAGGCCGCGCTGCTTCTTCTCGCGCCAGCGCCGGTCGAGCCGGGTGATGATGGGCCCGGCGACGAGCGTCGTCACGAGTGCGATCGCCACGAGTGCGACGAGATAGACCCAGAAGCTGTCGAATGCATCGGCGATGGGGATCGCCCCGATCACACCCGCGATGAGTCCGAGGAAGGCGCCGTACATCATCCCCTCGGCCTTCGGCGCGGCGTGGCCGACGCGCTGCGAGAGGATCACCCGCGTCCGCCCCTCCCGCTCGCTCGCCGAGATGCGCGTCTCGACGCCGAGTTGGCTCATGTGCACCCACTCGTGCGCCCGCCCGACGCGCTCGACGCGGCCCTCGCCGCCGCGCCCGTACCACATCCCCATGTCCACGCCGAACCGGCTGCGGAGCAGGGCCACCGTGTCCTCCCATGCCTCGTCCGAGAACGGCCGGTCGACCCAGTGCTCGACGATGACGTGCGTGGCCGTCTGGGTCTCGGCCTGCACCGCCGCCCGCCGTCCTGTCTGCACCTCGTCGGCGGCGGCGCGGAGGTGCTTCGGGTCGAGCCCGACTTCGGCGCCGAGGGCTTCGAGGTCGGCGAGCGTGAGGCCGTGGTCGCGCGCCTCCTGCCGCTCGGCCTCCTCCTCCTGCCGCGCCGAGGCCCGGCGGATGATGGCCTTGACTTCTTCCTCTGAAAAGACGCGGTCGAGCATAGGGCGAGCGGTTCGTTGCGCGGAGCGTTACGAGCGGGTGCGCGTGCGATCGGGCGCGGCCTGCTCTTCTTCGATGTCCGGCAGCGCGTCGAGATCGAGGCGCCGCTCCGTGTCGGGCTGCGCCGTCGCGGGAGCCTCCTTCTCGGCCGGACGGGCCGCGCGGGCAGGCTCCGGCGTCTGGTCCCGAGCGAGGAGTTCGAGCCGGTCGAGCACGGCGTCGAACTTCTCCTCCTGCTTCGGCCGCCAGTGCTTCAGCCAGCCCCACGTGCCGCCGGAGAAGCCGAGCGCCATCGTGCCCATCATCACGGCCGCGATCAGCACGTCGGGCTCGGCCTCGATGAGGGCGAGGGCGACGAACAAGACGGTCATCACCGCGCCGATCGCCGCCGCAATCGTGAACCCGCGTGTCGTCTCGCGGACGGACTGCCGGAGCGTCGCCCGCGTCCGCCCGTCGCCGAGCGGTTCGAGCGCGAGGCGCATCGCAGAGCCGCTGTTGTTCGTGACGCGCTTGACGGCGGTCCACTCGCGCATCTGCCCGATCTGCCCGACGCTTCCGTCCTCGTCGAACGTCCGGCGGACCTCGGCGACCATCCGCGCCCATACCTCGTCGGAGACCGCGCCGGGAAACACCCGCGTCCGCTCGACCTCGGTGGGCGCGCCGAGGAACGTGTGCGCCGGCTTGGCAGGCGCGGCGACGGCCAGCTCCGCCGCCGCGGCGGCGATGTGCGCCGGGTCGATACCCGACGCGCCGCCGATCTCCTGCAGCTCGCGGAGGGTGAGGTGCCCGTGGCTCGCAGCCTCGGCGCGGCTCGCCTCCTCCTGCCGCTTCGCGGCACGCTCGAAGATGGCGCGGAGTTCGGCTTCGGAGTAGCGGCGCTCGTCGTTCATGGGTCGTCGGAGATGGAGAGGAGAATATAGCCGCCGGACCGAACGGGGCGCCATCCCGTAGAGACGCAGCATGCTGCGTCTCTACCGTCGGATCGGGCGTCGCGCCTGCCCGAAGGAAACGCGGTGCGCCGTCCCGTCGGCACCCGAGCCGCCGCCGCCCGTATCACCCCACATCGCCCCCGACTTTCCCACCCCGCGCTCCATGCTCCCGCCCGACTCCGCCGACGACTTCGAAGGCCTGCTCCGCGTCCGCCCGCTCACCGAGGACGACTACGACGCCGTCGTCCGGCTCCAGCAAGCCGGCTTCCCCGGCATGCCGCCGTGGACGCCGCGCGAGTTCGCCAGCCACCTCGCCGTGTTTCCCGAGGGCCAGCTCGGCGTCGAGTACCAAGGCCAGATCGTCGGCTCGTCGAGCAGCCTCGTCGTGGACTTCGACGAGTACGGCGAGCGGCACGACTGGGACGCGATCACGGCGAACGGCCTCATCACGAACCACGACGGCGCGGGCGACACGCTCTACGGCATCGAGGTCGTCGTGGACCCCACCTACCGCGGGCTCCGCATCGGGCGGCGGCTCTACGAGGCGCGGAAGGCGCTCGCGCGGCAGATGAACCTCCGCCGGATCATCGTCGGCGGCCGGCTGCCGGGCTACGCCGCGCACGCCGGCGCGATGCGCGTGCCCGAGTACGTCGAGGCCGTGATCCGGGCCGACCTCCGCGACCCCGTCCTCACGTTCCAGCTCGCCAACGGCTTCGTCGTCAAACGGATCGTGCGGGACTACCTCCCGGAAGACGACGCCTCGTACGGTCACGCCGTGATCCTCGAGTGGGTGAACCTCCACTACTCCCCCCACCCGAAGCGGCGCAACCGCGCCACCTTCCCCGTCCGCGTCTGCACGGTCCAGTATCAGATGCGCGCCGTCGCCGACTTCGACGACTTCGCGCGGCAGGTCGAGTTCTTCGTCGACGTCGCGGCCGGGTACGAGGCCGACTTCGTGCTCTTCCCGGAGATGTTCACGCTCCAGCTCCTCTCGTTCCTCCCGCCGCAGTCGCCGGGCGCGGGCGTGCGGCAGCTCACGCAGTTCACGCCGGAGCTGGTCGAGATGGGGCAGCGCCTCGCGCTGAAGTACAACGTCAACATCGTCGCGGGCAGCCACTACACCGAGCGCGAGGACGGGCTCTACAACGTCGCCACCCTCTTCCACCGCGACGGGCGGACGGACGAGCAGGCGAAGCTCCACATCACCCCGAGCGAGCAGCGGTTCTGGGGCACGCGCGCGGGCCGCGCCATCCACGTCTTCGACACCGACCGGGGCAAAGTCGCCATCTCGATCTGCTACGATACCGAGTTCCCCGAGGTCGCCCGGATCGCGACGCAGAAGGGGGCGCAGATCCTGTTCGTCCCGTTCTGCACGGACAACCGGCAGGGCCACCTCCGCGTGATGCGCTGCGCCCAGGCCCGCGCGATCGAGAACCAGCTCTACGTCGTGACGAGCGGCTGCGTGGGCAACATCCCGTCGGTGGAGAACATGGACGTGCACTACGCGCAGTCCGGCATCTTCACCCCGAGCGACTTCCCGTTCCCGCCCGACGGCGTGGCCGGGCTCTGCGAGCCGAACGTCGAGACCGTCGTCGTGGCGGACCTCGACCTCGAAACGCTCCGCCGCAACCGCGTCGACGGAACGGTGCGCCCGTGGCGAGACCGCCGGCTCGACCTCTACGAAGTCGTCGAGAAAGAGCCGCCGCCCACGCCCGCCCCGCCGCGCGTCGTCGATGCGGTCTCCTTGGGCTTCGAGACCACGCCGCCGAGGGAACCCACGCACGGGTGAGCGGAGCGGACCCCCCGCCCGTTTCGCGGTCGCTCCGACTCTGCGAGTCTGCGCTCCCAGCTTTAACGGGCTGTCCCCCTTGAAGGGGGACAGCTTTTTCGTTCCTGAGCGGGAGCGGTGAACGGGAAAGCGGGGGGTCCGCTCACGCCTCCGCCGCCTCGCCCCGCTCCAGCGCCGCCTGCCGCTTGCCGAGCTGCGACGACGCGAACGTCAACATCTCCGTCGCCGTGAGCCCGAACGGGTTCTGCTCGCCGCCGTACGGCGCGAAGTAATCCTGCAGCGTGCCGACGACGAGCGGGAAGAGCGTCTCAGCCTCGTCCTCCATCACATCGCGAAGCCCAGCGTCGCGCTCGAACGCCTCGCGGAGTAGGTCGATGCCGAAGGCGACGTGGCGGGCCTCGTCGCGCTGCACGAGCCGGATGCCTTCGACGAGGCCGGGCATGATCCCGCGGCTCTCGAAAATCGAGTAGAACCCGTGGTAGCCCGTCTCGGCGAGCGTCCCCTCGATGAAGAGGTGGTACGTCGTCACGGCGCGGACGAGCGCCTCATCGGAATCGTCGGTGAGGAGGGTGTCGAGCGCGCGCGGGAGGTGGTCGTCGAAAAGAGCCGTGCTCGACGGGCCGTCGTAGGCCCCGGCATCCACATCGCCGGCGACGGTGCCGAGCCAGCGGCGGAAGAACTCGGCGTGCTTCGTCTCCTCCCAGATCTGCGAGGCGAGGAACGCGCACGCGGCCTCCTGCCCCGGCCGCTTCCGCAGCGCGATCAGCATGGGCGCGAGGTCGGAGGCGACGGCCTCTTCGCCGCCGAGGAACATGGCGCAGGCGCGGATCGTGGCGTCGCGGTGCTCGTCGTCGAGCGCGTCCCAGTCGCGGAGGTCTTGGTCGAGGTCGATGTTCTGCGGGTCCCACGCGAGCTTCTTCGCTTTGTGGTACCGCGTCCAGTGCGGGCTTCGGGCTTCCATCGGCAGAGCGGTTGGTGAGCGCCCAACATACTCACGCGGGCTCCTCCGTCAATGCACGTAGCTGCCCGCGTTGAGGTCGATAGTCGCGCCGGTCGCGTGGTCCATCTGCCCGCTCGCGAGGAAGACGATGGTCGGCGCGATGTCGGCCGGCTCGGTCATCCGGTCGAGGGCGAGATCGCTCGTGGCGTAGTCCACGCCGTAGGTGTCGATGAACGGCTGAGCCATGTCGGTCCGGGTGAAGCCGGGGGCGAGGGTAAACGCGACAATGCCCTGCTTGCCAAGCCCGCGGGCGAGCGACCGCGTGAGCGCCACGACGCCGCCTTTGCTCGCGGCGTAGGCCACGTACTCCGGCGTGTCGCCCCGGAAGGCGGCCCGGCTCGCAACGTTGATGATCCGCCCGCCGCCGTGCTCCGCGAAGTGCGTCGTCGCCGCCCGGCAGAGCACGCCGACGGCCGTGAGGTTGACGGCCATCGTCCGCTCCCACACCGCCAGCCAGTCGCCGTCCGGTGCGTCGAGCGCGACGCCCTCGGCCACGCCCGCGTTGTTGACGAGCACGTCCACCCGCCCGAACGCTTCGACCGCCTCGGCGAACAGTCCCGCCGCCGCGTCGGCGTCGGCGAGGTCGGCGCCGAACGCCTGCGCGCCGTTCCCGAGCGACTCAGCCAGTTCACGCGCGGCAGTTGCGTTCCGGTGGTAGTGCACGCCGACGGTCGCCCCGGCGGCGGCGAGGGCTTCGGCGGCGGCGCGGCCGATCCCCCGGCTCGCGCCCGTGACGAGGACGTGCAAACCCGAAAGGTCGAGGACGTGCGCCATCTACTTCCTCGTCGGCAAGCCCGCGGGCCGGATGCCGACCGGCTTCGCCACGCCGACGGGCTTCGCCGCACCGGCCGGCGCGCTCGCGGCCTTCGGCTTGCGCCAGAGCGGGACGGACGAGCACGGCTCGCCGTACATCAGCTTCCGCGCCACGCCCTGCAATCGCTGCGTCGCGATGAGGTACGCATTCGCCGGGACGACTTTGCTACCACAGCCCTTGATGACGACCGGCGTATCCGCAAAGCGGCTCCAGTCCTCGGCGTCGAGAGCGCGCGTGAAGTGGTCGCGGATGAGGTCAGCGGCGCGGCCCGAGGCGACGGACGCCGCCCGGCCGACGAGCTTCGACGCGACGAGCATCGCGGCCCACGTCGGGATGATGGCATCGGTCGAGCAGAACACCGCGACGTGCTGGCCGGCGTACTGATCCCAGTCATGCGTCTTCATTGCCTCGCGGAACGGCTTCTCGCGCAGGACCAGCCCTTCGACAAGGTGCGGCGCGAGGTCGAACTCGACGACGGGCTTGCCGTCCCAGAGGTCTTCGAGGTTGTAGACGACGATGTCGCTCTCGGCGACGCGGTTGACGATCGGTTCCATCGGCTTGGGGTTACGCGGGAATAGGTTCAGCACGGAGGCGGGCGACGGCGGTCACGATCTCGTCGGCGGCGCGGCCGATCTCGTCTTCCGTCGTGAAGCGGCCGAGCGAGAGGCGGAGCGTGTCGAAGGCGTCGTCGTCGCTCAGTCCGAGCGCGGTGAGGACGTGGCTCGGGCGGGCGGACTTCGTGCGGCACGAACTGCCGACGGACGCGGCGACGCCCCGGATCGCAGGCAGCAGCTTGCCGTGCGTGCCGGGGAAAACGAGGTTGGCCGTGTTCGGCAGCCGGTGCTCCGTCGATCCGTTGACGCGGACGCCGTCGATGCGGTCGAGGAGGGCGGCTTCGAGCCGGTCGCGGAGCGCGGCGAGGCGGGCCGCGTCTTCGTCGAGCCGTGCGCCCGCGACCTCCGCCGCTTTCCCGAGCCCGACGATGCCGGGCACGTTGAGCGTGCCGCTCCGCAACCCGTCCTCCTGCCCGCCACCCGTGATCTCGGGTTCGAGCCGGACGCGCGGTTGCCGCCGGCTCCGATACAGCGCGCCGACGCCTTTCGGCCCGTAGACCTTGTGCCCCGAGCAGATCAGCAGGTCCGCGTGCGCCACGTCGACGGGGATTTTGCCGACGGCCTGCGTCGCGTCGGTCATAAACAGCGCGCCCCGTTCGCGCACGATTTCGGCGATTTCCGGGACGGGCTGGATCACGCCCGTCTCGTTGTTCGCCCACATCACGGCGACGAGGAGCGTCGTGTCGGTGAGTGCGTCGCGGAGCACGTCGAGGTCGATCCGCCCGTCCGGCTGCACGCCGAGTACGGTGACGCGGTAGCCCTCGGCTTCGAGCGACCTCACGGGGTCGAGCACCGCTTTGTGCTCGGTGGCGACGGTGACGACATGGTCTTTCTTCCCGCGATACGCAGCGGCGGTCCCACGAATCGCGAGGTTCGCTGCCTCCGTCGCGCCGCTCGTGAACGTCAGCGCATCGGGCCGCGCGCCGAGGAGCGCGCCGAGTTGCTCGCGCGCCTGTTTCACCGCCTCGTCGGCCGCCCAGCCGTAGGCGTGCGCGCTCGACGGGTTGCCGAACTGCTCCGTGAAATACGGCAGCATCGCGTCCAGCACCGCCGGGTCGACGGGCGTGGTGGCATTGTAATCGAGGTAAATCGGTCGGCTCATAGCCCCTGTGCTACGCGGCGAGCGGGCGGTCGATCCGTACAAACCTATTCGACCACCGGGCGGACACGCGGGTCCGCCCCTACGACCGATTCGACCGTAGGGGCAGACCCCTTGTGTCTGCTCTCGCCGAGGCCGCTGCTGCCTCAGAACGAGGTCCGCACGCCGAGGAGGAACGTGCGCGGGAGGCCGGGGCGGAGGCCCGCCGGGCGCTGCGCGACCACGTACACCTCGTCGGCGAGGTTGCGGACGCTGCCGAACACGGCCGTCCGGCTGTCCACCTTCACCTCTCCAGCGAGGTCGAGCACGAAGCGCGCATCGGTGTGACCCACGGTCTCTACCGGCGCCGAGCCCGCTGCCGTCCGCATCGCGCCGACGTAGTTGCCGCGGAGGTCGAAGCTGTAGCGGTCCCACTCCGTGCCGAGGCTCACCGCGAGCTGGTGGTGCGCGACGTACGGCAGCTCGTCGCCCGCCTCCACGTCGCCCCACCCCTCGAACTCACTCGCGAACGACGTCTGGAAGGCGGCGTCGGTGTAGGTGTACGCGAGGCGCACCGGGAGCGCGAACGACGGCCCGAGAGCGCGCAGCCCGAGGCCGCGCGCTAGGTCGGCGCTCGCGGCGACTTCGAGCCCGCCGACGTGGACGCTGCCGCCGTTGAAGAGGTCGGTCGTGCCGCCGCCGCCGGCCGCGGCGAGGTCGGCGCCGAGGAGGTTGCTGTAGTCGTTGAAGAAGCCGGCGACCTGGGCGCTCATCACGTCGCTCTCGTAGCGCGCGCCGAGTTCGTAGTTCACGCTCGCCTCGGGCTCGACGCCCTCCGTCGAGTTCGGTGGTGCGAAGCCGCGGTGGACGCCAGCGAACACGTTCAGCGCGGGCGTGAACTGATAGCCCGCCGCGATGCCCGGAATCCACACGTCGACGGTGTTCGCGCGCGTCTCGGGCGCGGCCGTGCGCTCGGGGTCGCTCTTGCCCCAGTCCTCGCGGCTGAGCGTGACGTGCTCGTAGCGGAGGCCCGGCGTGAGCGTCAGCCGCCCGATCGCGACCTCGGCCTGCGCGAACGTCGCCACGGCCTCGCCCGTCTCGATCCGGTTCGAGTCCGTGCCCGGCATGCCCGCGACGGTCCGGTTCATCAGCCCGTTCTCCATCGCGTACTCGTCCACCCACTGGAAGCGGTCCATCTCGTCGCGGTGGATCCGCAGGCCGACTTCGAGCTCCGTCGCGGCCGGGCCGAGGTCGAACCGCAGGCCCGCGATCGACTGCACGCCGGTCGAGAGGTAGTCGCGGTTGTTGTTCTTGACGTAGAGCACGCCGTCGGCGAGCCGGCCTTCGTCGGCGAAGGCGCCGCGCACGAGGGCGAGCTCGTCGGCGAAGGCGTCGGGGCTGTCGAGGATCGAGGCGATGCCGACTTTGGCGTCGGTCATCTCTCCGTCGTTCTCGTCGTCGGCGAGGCCGTCGCGGACGGCGTCGAGTTTGTACCAGTTGCGGCTGAACGCGTTGCGGTACGCCGTCGTCGTCACGTCGAACCGCTCGGAGAACACGGCGACGTGGCGGAGCTGGGCCTGCCGGTGCTCGGCGTTCATCTGGTCCTCCTGGCTGCCGGCGTAGCGCAAGTACGGCGTCGCGGCGAAGTCGGCGGCGGTGAGGCCGAGGTAGGTCTCGTTCGACACCTCGTCGGTGCGCGAGAGCTTGAGCGTGAGCGCCTGGTAGACGGGGGCGTCGGGATTCGTGTTGAGCCGGAGCTTGGCGAGGTAGTCCTGCTTGTCGAAGCCGGTGTCGGCGTCCTCGAACGGGAAGAGGTTCTTGAACCCGTGCACGTTCGCGACGTGCGTCTCGACGACGAAGCCCGCGTTCCGGTACGAATTCCCGACCCACGCGTGGACGTTTCGTGCCCGGTTCTCGCCGACGAAGCCCTCGGCATACCCGCTGAACTCGGCGGGTATCGGCGTCGAGATCAGGTTGAGCGCGCCGCCCGTGGTGTAGGGGCCGTACTTGATCTGGCTCGCCCCCTTCCGCACCTCGACGCCGCTCATCCGGCCCGTCGTCGGGAAGTAGTACGCCGACGACGCGGCGTAGGGCGCGGGCGCGATCAGCACGCCGTCCTCCATCACCGTGATCTTCGACGACCGCTCCGAACCGGAGCCGCGAAGCCCGATGTTCGGGCGGAGGCCGTAGCCGTCCTCCTCCTGCAGGTTCACGCCGGGGATCTCGCGGAGGACGCGGTGGATGTCGGTGTCGGCGAACTGCTCGAGCCGCTCGGCGCCGATGTAGTGGGCCGAGCCGGGGATGTCGCGGATGCCGTCGGGCCCGCCGGTCAGCGTCTCCCGCGCCGTCACCACCACCTCGCCGATGTCGATGGGCTGCTCGGCGAGGGCGAAGTCGGCTGTGGTCACGGCGTCGGCGCGGACGAACACGACGACCTCCGCCGCCTGGAATCCGAGCGACGAGGCGACGAGCGTATAGCGGCCGGCGGGAATGGCATCGAGGTCATAAGTCCCGTTTTTCCCCGTCGCTGCGCCGAGTGCCGTACCTTCGACCGCGACGTTGACGCCGGGGAGCGGCACGCCGGTCTCGGCGTCGACGACGATGCCGCGGACGCCGCCGGTCTGGGCGACGGCGGCGAACGGGACGAGGAATGCGACGAGGAATGCGGCGATGCGGTGGAACGGCATAGCAGAAAGCGAATCGGGTGGAAACGGTAGAAGGCCCGTGGGTGGGCGTGACCGAATATAGGACGCTATCTGGATCAGGTCTAAATAAAGATTGCGTTCACCCATGCCTCCCCACACATCAGAGGCGGCGTGCTACCTTCTCTGCCCCACCGACTATGTTGAGCCGATGAACCGCATACACTGCCGACGCGTCCACACGGACGCCGACTGGCTGGCGGCGAGATACATCCGGCAACGGGTCTTCGTGGAGGAACAGGAGTGCCCGCCGGAGGAGGAGTGGGACGCCTACGACAAGCCGGAGGCACGCGGCGTAACGTGCTACCACTTGCTCGGCTTCATCGCGGGCGCGCCCGTCGCCGTCGCGCGGTGGCGACCGGTCGAGGTCCGCGACGAGACGATGGCCAAGCTGGAGCGCTTCGCCGTGCTGCCCGGAGCACGCGGACATGGGCTGGGCCGCGCGATGGTCGCGGCGGCGCTCAGGGACGCGCGGGCGGCGGGCTTCGGGGTGTTCGTCCTCCACGCGCAAGCACACCTCGAAGGGTTCTATGCGTCGTTCGGATTCCGGCCCGTCAGCGAGCCGTTCGACGAGGCGGGGATCCCGCACGTCAAGATGGTGCGGCGGGACGCGGAGGGATGAAAAACAGGTGGAGCGCCCCGTACGCGGCGAATCCTTCTGTATCTTCGATGCTCGCACGTCCCCAATGCCGCGTTCGTCTAGGGGTCTAGGACGCCGCCCTCTCACGGCGGTAACACGGGTTCAAATCCCGTACGCGGTACGACAGCCGAGCCGGTCCCGATGGGGTCGGCTCGGCTTTTTTATGCCGGGCCGAGTCGCTCGCGGAGGAACGCCGCCGCCCGGTCGAGCGACGCGTCGGCGGCGGGGAGCCACGGCGTCCAGAGCTGCCACATGTGGAACGCGCCCGGCTCGACGTGCAGCGCGACCTCGGCCCTAGCGTCGCGGCCGACCTCCGCGAGGAGCCGGGCGTCGCCGAGCAACACCTCCCGGTCGCCGACTTCGACCCATGTTGGCGGGAGCAGGCTCAGGTCGTCGAGGAGCGGCGAGACCTCGGGGTGGTCGTCGGGGCGGTCGCCGAAGGTCATGTCCGCGAGTTCGCGGTCGTCTTCGTCGGCGTTCATCGGGTCGCGCGGGGTGTTCGCTTGCCGCGTGTCGCTCCGCCCCGTGCGATCGGTGTTCGGGGAGAAGAGGGCGAGCGCGGCGGCGGCGCGTCCCTCCTCCGCGAGCGCGAGCGCCACGGTGAGCGCGAGGTGCCCGCCCGCGCTGTCGCCGACGAGCGTGAGCGACTGCCCCGCGTCGAGTACCGCGCGGGCGACGGCGAGCCCGTCGTCGAGCTGCGCCGGCCAGACGTGCTCCGGCGCGAGGCGGTAGCGGGGGAGAAAGACCGGCTCGCCGAGGCGGGATGCGAGCGCCGTCGCCGCCCGCGCGTGTGTCTCCGGCGAGCCGAACACGTAGCCGCCGCCGTGAAACCAGACGACACGCGGTGGCTGCCCGTCCGCCTCTGCATCCGGCGGCGACACCGTCAGCCCTTCGATGCCGCCGATTTCCCCGGCCGTCGCGAGCGGCGGCGGCGTACCGGCAACGTCGCCCCGAATCAGCCGGGCGAACGCCGCACGCATCGCCTCCGGCGTATCGCCCAAGTCGATGGATTCGATGCGGGCTTCGACGTCGTCGAACGAGATGCGGCCGGAGAACGGCGCGGCGTAGACCTCCCGGAGATCGGGCATCGCCGCTAGAGGTCGATGGCGAAGACGGAGCCGCCGTCGACGCGGTAGTTCGAGCCGACGACGAAGCTCGCGCGCTCCGAGCAGAGGAACGCGATCACGGCGGCGACCTCCTCCGGCTTCCCGCGCCGGTCGAGCACGAGGTGCGGCCGCTCCTCCTCGAGGAACGAATCGACGGCCTCGTCGAAGCTGACGCCCCGTTCGTCGGCGCGCTTCTCCATCATCCCGTCCGTCATGTCGGTGGCGATGAACGCCGGGGCGACGGCGTTGACGAGCACGCCCTTCGGCGCATAGAGCTGCCCCATCCCCTTCACAAGCGTGAGGACGGCGGCCTTTGCCGCGTTATACACCATCTCGTCGGGGTACGGCTGCGCCACGTTCTCCGACGTTACGAAGACGACGCGGCCCCAGCCCCGCTCCAGCATCGGCGGAATGAGCGCTTTCGACATGCGGACGCCCGACATGAAATCGGTCTGCCACGCGTGCTCCCAGTCCTCCTCGGTGATGTCGCGGAGCGGGTCGCCTTTGGCGCCGGTGACGCCGGCCGTGTGCACGAGGATGTCGATGTTCCAATCCGTCGCGTCGCGGACGGTGTCGGCGCCCGCCTGACTCGTGAGGTCGGCGACGACGGAGCGGACACGGTCGCCCCCATCGAGCTTCTCAACGGATTGCTTGAGCTGGTCCTCGTCGATGTCGGTGAGGAGGAGGTCGACGCCTTCGTCGAGGAGGAGGCGGGCCGTGGCGAGGCCCATGCCGCCGGCAGCACCGGTGATGACGGCCGCGCGGCCTTTGATCTGGAGGTCCATGATGCGAGAGGAGAAGAGCGAAGGGAACAGGAGAGGCAGCCTATAAACGGCAGCGCCGGCCCCGAAGGTCCGGCGGTGCCGAGCGGCGTGGAGCGGATTCGTCCCACCCCACGTCAGGAAGAATCAGATCTCGCCGTCGTCGAAGCCGCCGCCGTCGCCGCGCTCGCCGTCGGGCCGGCCGCGGCGCTGGCGGTCCTGCTGGCCGAAGGTGTACTGGAACGTCACGCCGATCTGCTGCGCGCCCCAGTTCCGCTCGAACTCCTGGTAGAGCGTCGGCCGGTCGATCGTGAAGTTGAACCCGGCGAGGTCGAAGGGGTCGCGGAGGCTGAGTGTGAGGCTGGCGCGGTCGCCGAGGAGCTCCTTCCGCGCGGCGAAGTTGATGAAGGTGAACGCGCCGCGCCGGCCCTGCGCCGTCTCGATCGGCGCGCGGTACGACACGTTCGCCTGGAGGTCGAGCCCACCGATGCCGAGGCGGTCGCCGAGGGCGTAGCTCGCGTTCGCCCGGCCGCCCCACCCGAAGGCGTCGTTCGAGAGGTCGCCCGCCGAGGACGAGCCATCGCTGACGAAGCGGTAGCCCTCAACACTGACGTAGCCGCGGAACCCGTCGAGCGCGCCGCGCCCGTTGACCGAGTTAATCATCTCGACGCCGTAGGACGTGTTCGTCGCCACGTTCTCGACCGTGCGGACGGTGACGACGCCGGGGCCGCACAGCTCGCCGACGACGCTCGCCGGGTCCGGGCCGTCGGCGCAGATCGCGCTGATCCGCTCGACGGCGTCGGTCGTGTAGCGGTAGTACGGCGTCAGCGTGAGCGAGCCCCACGGCGTGTACTGGACAACGCCGAGTTCGAACGCGCTGACGTACTCCGGCTGGAGTGTCGGATTCCCGACGCGCGGGTTGCTCGGGTCGTCGAGGCTGGGGAACGGGTTGAGGAACCACGTCCGTGGCCGGTTAACGCGGCGGCTGTAGCTCGCCTTCAGCACCGTCGCCTCACTGACTTCGTAGCTCAGGAACGCGCTCGGGAAGAGGCTGGCGTAGTCGTTGTCGTAGGCCTCGCCGGTGTTGAGGAGCGAGAACGTCGTCTGCGCCGTCTCCGCGCGGACGCCGAGCTGGACGCCGAGGGGCCCGAACTCGCGGGCGAGTTGGAGGTAGCCGGCGTGGATCTGCTGCTCGAAGTCGAACGTGTTGTTGAGGTTCGTGTCGGGCTCGAACGCGCCCGTCTCCTCGTTCCGCGTCTCGGCGAAGAGCGACTGGTTCTGCATCTCGAGCTCGCCCTTGTACCCTACTTCGAGCCGGACGCCGTCGAGCGCGCCACCGAGCGGGCGGACGTAGTCGACTTCGAGCGAGGCCTCGTCGCGGTCCCGCTCCTGCTGGGAGAGCTGGTACTCGCGGATGTCGCTCGTGGGCTCGAACGTGCCGACGACCTGCTGGTCGTAGGTCTCGTCGTCCTCGTTCGTCGAGAGGTTGTAGCGGCCCGAGACGTTGAGCGTGTGCGGCGTCTCGGCCGAGCCGTTGCCGTCGCCGAAGTCGTGGCGGAGGCCGAGCCGGAAGTCCGCGTTCCGCCGGTCGCCGATCTCCTCGACGATCCGCTCGTAGGCCAGCATCGGGTCCTCGGCGGCATCGAGTTCGAGGAAGGTGTTCAGCTCCACCTCCGTCTCGTCGCGCATCCCGAGCTGAGCCGACGTGGTGAGGCTCGTCCGCTTCGAGAGCGCGTACTCGACGTTGAGGTTGAGGTTGTGCGAGGTCTCGTCCTCGTCGTCGGTCTCGTTCTGGTCGAGGAACGTGATGGGCGTGTCGAAGCGGTTCTCGGCGAACGAACTGCCGCCGCCGACGCCGTTCTCCTGCCGGAAGCCGTAGGAGCCGGTGACGTTCCACGGCCCCTTGCCGTAGCTCAGCGTCGCGGTGCCGTTGTAGCCGCCGCGCGTGTCCACACCCGTGGCGACGGTGCCGCCGAGCCCGCGGTCGACGTTCTCTTTGAGCACGATGTTGATGATCCCGCTCATCCCCTCGGGCTCGTAGCGCGCCGACGGGTTCGGGATGACTTCGACGCGCTCGATGCTGCTCGCCGAGAGGCTCTGGAGGTAGGCCGCGACGAACTCCGACGAGACCGGCGCGGGCTTGCCGTTGACGAGGATCGCAACGTTCCCGCTCCCCCGCAGGCTGATGTTGCCGTCCACGTCGACGTCCACCGAGGGGATCGTTTCGAGCACGTTCGTCGCGTTCCCGCCGGCCGACACTGGGTCGTCGGCCGTGTTGTAGACGGTCCGGTCGATCTGGATCGAGACCTGCTCGCGCTCGGCCTCGACCTGCACGCTCTCGAGCTGCTCGATGTCGGGCACGAGCGCGACGACGCCGAGGTCGACGGTCCGCTCCTGCGGGGTGATCCGCGCATAGCGAATGTGCGCCGACGCGTACCCGATGAAGCTGACATCGACGCGGAACTGACCGGGCGGGACGCCTTCGATCTCAAACGCGCCGCGGTCGTCGGTGATGGTGCCGGTGACGAGCGTGGTGTCGCGGTCGGAGCCGGGCTGCGGCACGCGCCACACGGCGACGGAGGCCGTCGGGATCGGCGCCTCCGTCTCGGCGTCGACGACGGTCCCGGAGATCGTTCCGGTGGGGGCGCCGGGGCGCTGGCCGCGCTGTTGGGCGTCGGCCGGCGTCGGGACGAGGCAGGCGGCGGCGAGGGCGAGGGCGAGGAGGAAACGGGGCATCGGGGTAGTGCTTCGGAGGAGGGGGCGCTTCTTATTCGTGATAACAGCTAAAGTGCCCTCGCCATCAAAACTTGACGGCGAGGGCCCTTCAGGGGTGCTTAGATCCGGCTAGCGCCGGGGGCTGTGCATCCGGCCGTGCATCATCCGCGATGCAAGCGCCCGGTGGACTTTGGCGACGTCCTGCTGCTGCGGCGTCAGGATCGCAGCCATCTCAGCCGGAAGCTCGCCCGGCTCCGGGCGTTCGGCACGGCGCTGCTCGCGCTCGGCCTGGCTCAGCTCGCGCCGGGCTTGCCGCTCCGCTCGCTTCGCGGCGTGGAGCGCTCCGAGCTGCTGCACTTGCGCATCACTCAGACCGAGCGCGTTCTGCATCGCGTCGAGGGAGGCCTCGTGCCGCTCGACGCGGGCGTCGGCGTCGGGCCGCTCACGCTGCATCCTGTCGCCGCGCTGTTTCCGCTCGCCGCGCTGCTTCCGATCCCCGCGCTCGCCGCGCCGGTCGGCATCACCACGGGCTGGGCGTTCGGGCCGCGTGAAGAGCTTGGCCTTCTGCGCGTCGGTGAGCGTCGGGGTGAGCGCGGCGGCGACGGCCCAGAGGTCGCCGCGTTCGGCTTCATCGCCGACGGCTTTTTCGACGAGGACGACCTGCTCGTTCGTGAGGTCGAGCGCTTCCTTCAGTCGCTCGGCGCGGTCGGGCCGGTTCTGTGCCGAGGCCGCGAGGGGGAGGAATAGGACGGCGAGGGCGAGGAACAGCCCGCGCCGCGAGAGAGAAATCGAGAGGGTGTTCATCGGTTCGGGGGTTGGTAGAGAACTACGAAAGTCGAGAGCTTCAGAAGCGACGGCGGCCCGGGGCGGCGCCGACTTCGGGGGGATATTCGTCGTTTTCGGCAGGGCAGATCCGCCCTGTGGCACGAACCGCACCTCGGCGTCACGAACCGCACCGGAGGCGCGACGAAGCCGCGCGGCGAGTCGCAGAAACCCGGTACTTTGTGGGCGTCCATCCTCCGACCTATGCCCGCTGCCCCTTCCCCGCTCTCCCCGCCTCGCCCGTGGCCCCGCTCCGCCGAGTGGGCCGCGATACTCGGGTTCTGGGTGCTGCTCGGCACGCTCACCCTCGTCCGTCGCGCGCTCGACCCGCGCGGGCCGGCCGGGCTCTCCGCACCGGACCTGCTGCTGACGATCTCGGAGTACGTGTTCTGGGCCGCGCTCACGCCCGTCGTTTTCGCCTTCGTTCGGCGCTACCCGCTCGAACAGGCGGACTGGGCGCGGCGGCTCGTCGTCCACCTCCTGCTCGCCTTCGCCGTGGCGGCGGCGGTCGAGGTCGCGCTCCTCCTCATCGTCCGGCCGATGATCCTGGCGGAGTTCCCCCGGCTGGGCCGGATGGACCGGTTCGCCCGACGGATCGACCCCGGCCGCGCCCTCGCCCGGCTCCAGTTCCTCGACGAGCTCGTGATCTACCTCGCGATCCTCGCTACGGGCTTCGCGCGCGACTACTTCCTCCGCTTCCGCGAGCGGCAGGCCGAGGCCGCCCGCCTCCTCACCGAGACGACACGGCTCCAGGCCCAGCTCGCCGAAGCCCGGCTCTCGGCGCTGCGGATGCAGCTCAACCCGCACTTCCTCTTCAACACGCTCCACGCCGTCAGCGCCCTCGTCGAGCGCGACCCCGGCGGCGTCCGCCGCATCGTCGCCCGGCTGAGCACGCTCCTCCGCCGCGCCCTCGACGACGCGACCCCGCAGGAGGTCCCCCTCCGCGACGAGCTCGACTTCCTCCGCGGCTACTTCGACATCCAGCGCGTCCGCTTCCAGGACCGGCTGGAGATCGACGAGGCCGTGCCGCCGCCGCTCCTCGACGCGCTCGTCCCGAACCTCATCCTCCAGCCCCTCGCCGAGAACGCCGTCGAGCACGGCGTGAGCCGCCTCGAACACGGGACGGGGCAGGTCGAGATCGCGGCGCGGCGCGACGGGGCGATGCTCGTCGTCACGATCCGCGACAACGGCCCCGGCCTCGGCGACGATCACGATGGCGAGCGTAGCGAACGCGGCGGTGTCGGGCTGCGCAACGTCCGCGCCCGCCTCGGCGCGCTCTACGGCGACGCCGCCCATCTCACCCTCACGACCGCCGACGGCGGCGGCTCCGTCGCGACCGTCACGCTTCCCTACCACACCGCGTCCGACCTCCGCACGAGCGCCCGCCCCGATGCCTGAGTCGCCTCCCCTCCGCGTCCTCGTCGTGGACGACGAGCCGCTCGCCCGCCAGCGCCTCCTCGACCTCCTCGACCGAGAGGACGGCGTCGAGGTCGTCGGCACGACGGGGCGCGGGCGCGACGCCGTCGAGGTGATCCGCGCCGAGCAGACCGCGGGCCACCCCATCGACCTCGTCTTCCTCGACGTGCAGATGCCGGGGCTGAGTGGGCTCGACGTGGTGCGCGAGGTCGGCCCCGAGCAGATGCCGGTGACGGTCTTCGTGACGGCGTTCGACCAGCACGCGCTCGCGGCGTTCGAGCTCGCCGCGCTCGACTACCTCCTCAAGCCGTTCGAGGACGAGCGCTTCCGCGCCGCGCTCGCGCGGGCACGCGACACCGTCCGGCTGCGGCAGGTCGACGCGCTGCAGGGCCGGCTCCGCGCCCTCCTCGACCCGGCGACGGCCGCGCCGCCCGCGCCCGACCCACCGCCCGGCTATCTCGAACGGATCGCCGTCGAGATGCGCGGGCAGATCCGCGTCGTCCCCGTCGAGCACGTCGACTTCATCGCCGCCGATGGGCCCTACGCCGAGGTCCACGCCGGTGACGAGACGTTCGTGATCCGCTCGCCGATGCAAACGCTGGAGGACCGACTCGACCCGGCCGCGTTCTTCCGCATCCACCGCTCGACGATCGTCCGGCTCGACCGGATCGAGGCGCTCCTCGTCGCCGGCGGCGGCGACTACGCGGTGAAGCTCCGCGGCGGCGCGCGGCTCCGCGTCAGCCGCGCCCGCCGCGACGACCTCGCCGCCCGCCTCGGCCTCGACGCACCCGGCCGCTGAACCTCGACGCACCCGGCCGCTGAACAGCGTGCGCGGAAAGCGCGTAGGCGTAGGCCCTTGCCGCTCTCCCCTCTGCCATGCCCTTCTCCCCTTTCCTCGACGACGCCCGCGCCTTCGTCGCCGATGCGCCCCGCTATCTCCGCGACCTCGTCGCCTTCCTCCGCGCTCGCGCGGGCGACGTGCCGGGCTACCTCGTCGGTGCGCTCGTCGCGCTCATCGTAATCGGCCTCGCGCTGTGGGCCTTCGTCGCGATCGTCGACGGGTTCCTCAACGAAGAGACCCTCTTCCGCATCGACGGACTCGTGAAGGACTCCGTGGAGCGCATCGCCACGCCCGAAGCCGCGCTCGCGATGGCGCGCGTGACGAACCTCTCCGCGCCGATCCTCGTCGTCGTGGTCACGCTCGGGCTGGCGGCATACTTCGCGATCCGTCGGCTGTGGGACTACCTCTTCATGCTCGCGCTCGCGCTCGGACTGGGCGAGCTCATGCTCTACGCGCTCAAAGTCCTCTTCGACCGCGCCCGCCCGACGGCCGGGACCACGCACGACGCCTACGGCGCGAGCTTCCCGAGCGGGCACGCGTTCACGGCGCTCGTGCTCTACGGGCTGCTGGCCTACCTCGTCTGGCAGATCACCGAGCGCGGGTGGGCGCGCGCCCTCGCCGTCGCGTTCGCCGTCGGGGCGACGCTCGCCGTCGGGTTCAGCCGGCTCTACCTCGGCGTGCACTGGCTGACGGACGTGCTCGGCGGCTACGCGGCGGGCGTGGCGTGGCTCGTGTTCTCGATCGCCCTCGTCCGCTTCCTCGAAGCCCGCCGCGAGCACCGCGCCGCCGTCGCCCCGCCGCTCCACCCCGAGACGCCCGTACAACCGGAGACGCCCGTGCGGAGCGACCCGTAACGGGACCGCCGGCCGCAGGAATGCAAAAGTGCCCGAAGCGAACGGTTCGCTTCGGGCACCCTTACGTTTCACGCGATACGTTTTACTCCCCTACTTCTCCGCGTCCTGCTGGTCGGCCGGCTTTTTCGGCTCACCGTGGCCCGCTTCGAGCACGTTGTCGATGATGCCGTACGCCTTCGCCTCCTGCGGCGACATGAAGTAGTCCCGCTCGGCGTCCCGCTCGATCTGCTCGATGTCCTTGCCGGTGTGCTTGGCGAGGAGTTCGAAGAGGCGGTGGCGGATCCAGAGGATCTCCTTCGCCTGGATCTCGATGTCCGTCGCCTGCCCCTGCGCGCCGCCGAGCGGCTGGTGGATCATGATGCGCGAGTTCGGGAGCGAGGCGCGCTTGCCCTCGGCCCCGCCCGCGAGGAGGAACGAGCCCATCGACGCCGCGAGGCCGACGCAGATCGTCGACACCTTCGGCTTGATGTACTGCATCGTGTCGTAGATCGCCATGCCGCTGTAGACCTGGCCGCCGGGCGAGTTGATGTAGCAGTTGATATCCTTGTCCGGGTCGTCCGACGCGAGGAACAGCATCTGCGCGACGGCGAGGTTCGCGATCTGGTCGTTGATCGCGGTCCCGAGCACGACGATGCGGTCCTTGAGGAGGCGGCTGAAGATGTCGTACGCCCGCTCGCCGCGCGTGGTCTGCTCGACGACCATCGGGACGAGGGCGTGGATGGGCGCGGCGTCGAACCCGCCGCTGTAAATCCCCTCCGGCATGGAGGTGAGGCTCTTGCTGAACTTGACGAAGTCGCTGACCATGCTGGGTCTCTCGGTGCTGGTGGGTGACGTACAAAAAGACGTGCGGGGATACCGGACGATCCCGCGCCGTGTTCCTACCCCCTGCCGCGCGGACCCCCCGCTTTTCTCGCGCCCGATGGGCCTGCTCGAAAAGCTGTCCCCCTCGGCGAGGGGGACAGCCCGGTGAAGCTGGGAGCGCAGACTCGCAGAGTCGGAGCGACCGCAAGCCGGGCGGGGGGTCGCCGGCTACGCCTCCTCTCCCTCGGCGGCGGCCTCTTCGGCGGCGCGCGCGGCCTCCATCTCCTCCTGCGTCGTCTCGACCACGTCGAAGCGCGACGTGAGCGCGGCGAACAGCTTGTCGTTGAGGATGCGCTGCTGGATGCCTTCGAGGAGCTGCGGCTGCTGGGCGACGAACTGCTTCACCGTCGCCGCGTCGAACGGGCCGTTCTCGGCCATCCGCTCGAACTCGGCCTCGAAGTCCTCCTCCGTCAGGTCAAGGTCTTCCTGCTCCATCACGACGTCCTTGAGCAGCATCCAGCGGACCTGCGTCTCGGCGTTCTCGCGGTTGGCGCCGCGGAAGCCGCCGCGGTCGAACCCGGCCGGCAGCTTGCCCTCGTTCTGCTTGGCGACCTCTTCCTCCATCCCGTCGAGTACAGTCTCGATGAGGGTCTCGGGCACG
Organism: Rhodothermales bacterium; assembly: GCA_039944855.1. Taxonomy (NCBI): domain Bacteria; kingdom Pseudomonadati; phylum Rhodothermota; class Rhodothermia; order Rhodothermales; species Rhodothermales bacterium. The sequence continues at coordinate 75,848 of JBDUXZ010000033.1, forward strand.
GCGAAGTCGTGCTTCTCGAGGAGCTCGCGGACGATCTCCTCGCGCATCATCTCGCCGGACATCCGCTCCCACGCCTGCTTCATCTCGCCACGAATCATGTCGCGGAAGGCGTCGACGGTCTCGACCTGCCCCGCGCTCTGCTCCTTGACGAACTCCTCGTCGAACGCCGGCAGCTCGCGCTGCTTCACGTCCTGCACCGTCACGAGGAAGCGGTCCACGTGGTCGTCGTGGTCGTGCCCTTCGTCCGGACCGTGCTGGTGCGGGAGGTCGACGGTGAACGTGTCGCCGGCCTTTTTGCCGAGGAGCGCATCCTTGAGCTCGGAGCGGAGGCGCTCGTCGTCGAGCTCGACCTCCTGCCCTTCCTGCCGCTCGCCGACGATCGGCGTGTTGCTCTCTTTGTCGACGCGCTGGAGGTCGATAATCACGACGTCGTCCTCGGTCGCGGCGGTTTCGGTCGGGGTGAGCGTCGCTTGACGGCGGAGGCGGCGCTGCACTTCCTCTTCGATGTCCTCGTCGGCGATGTCGCGGACGAGCTTGCGGACCTGCACGTCGGAGAGGTCGGCGAGCTCGACGGTCGGGCGGATGCCGAAGCGGACGACGGCGTGGAGGTCGCTGCCCATCTCGTAGTCGAGCGTGACGAGGCGGGGCTGCCCGAGGACGTCGCGGCTCTCGTCGCCGGCCACCTCGTCGCGGTACGCCTCGCCGATGACCTCCTCGGCGACCTGCGCGGCGATCGCCTCGCCGTACATCTTCTTCGCGATCGAGACGGGGACCTTGCCCGGGCGGAAGCCCTTGAGGTTCATCTTCTTCCGCTGCGCGTTGAGCGCCTCGTTCAGGCGCGGCTCCAGTTCTTCGTTCGTGGCTCGGATGTCGAGCTCGAAGTCGACGGGGGAGCGCTCGTTGATCGTGACGTCCATGACGGGGAGGGCAATCTAGGGAGAGGGGTAAAAAGCGACGCGGCCCCACAGCGGCGGGACCGCGCATCGGTCGAACGGAGCTTCAACTTACCGGGTTCTCCGGCCACAGACCGTGAAGGATCACGGCATTCCACACGCTCAGCCCCCGATGCTGCCCCATCCTTTCGGCGCGAGGTGGAGGTTGGCGCGCACGATGAGCCAGAGGAACGGCCCCGCCGGCCAGAGCACGGAGACGAGCGCGACGGCGAGCCACCCGTCGAAGCCGCGCCGCCGGGCGTCGCGGTAGACCCACCGCGCCGTGAGCCCGTAGCTCGCTAGCCAAACGACGAGTGCGACGATCCCGGAGACGAAAGCGATGTCCATGACAGTGCGGGCAGGCGGTGCAGAAGGGGCCGCGAACAAACCTCTCGTCATTGCGAGGAGCGTTAGCGACGCGGCAACCCCGAAGGGCTCAGCGCAGCTAATCTCCAACAGATCAGCAAACCGAGGGAGATTGCCGCGTCGCTACGGGACAAGTCCCTGCGCTTCTCGCAATGACAAGCTGTGGTTTGCTCTGGGTTTACTACGACGCCCACGTCCGTCCGTTCTCCGCCGACTCAGACGGGCTGCGCGGTGAGTGCGTCCACCGTTGCGAGGTCGTCCTCGCTCAACCGCCATCCGGCCGCCGCGACGTTCGCGCGGACCTGCGACGGCTTCGTCGCCCCGGCGATCACGGAGGCGACGGTCGGCTGCGCGAGCAGCCACGAGAAGGCGAGGTCGAGGATCGTGTGATCCCGCGCGGCGGCGAAGTCGATGAGCGCTTCGACGCGGCCGAGGTTGGACTCGGTGAGCAGCGTGTCGCCCATCGACTCGAAGTAGCTCCCCTCCTTCCCGCCGAGGCGGCTGCCCGCCGGCACGGCATCGCCCTTCCGGTACTTCCCCGTGAGGAGCCCGCTCTTGAGCGGGAAGTACGGCACGAACGCGAGGCCGAGCGCTTCGCACGCGTCGAGCGTGCCCTCTTCCGGCGCGCGGTGGAGCAGGCTGTACTCGTTCTGCAGCGCGACGAACCGCGCCCCGCCGGCAGCGGCTTCGTCTGCCTCGCGGAGTTGCTCGGGCGAGAGGTTCGAGCACGCGATCTCACGGACCTTCCCGGCCTGCACGAGGTCATCGAGCGCGCCGAGCGTGTCCGCGATCGGCGTCTCGTCGTTGGGCTTGTGGAGGTAGTAGAGGTCGATGCGGTCCGTGCCGAGGCGGCGGAGGCTGTCCTCGCACTGCTGCTTCACCGCGTCCGGCGCCGTGCTCACGCGGTTGCCGAACTTCGTCGCGATCACAACCTCATCGCGGCGGTCGCCGAGGGCGCGGCCGAGGATCCGCTCGCTCTCGCCGTCGCCGTAGGCCGCCGCCGTGTCGAAGTGCGTGATGCCGGCGTCGAGCGCGGCGTGGATGACCTCGCGCGACGCCGCCTCGTCGATGTGCCAGCCGAAGTTGTTGCAGCCGAGGCCGACGGTGGAGACGGAGAGGGAGCCGATGCGTCGCGTGTCCATGAGAGGTGGGGCGAAGAGAGAGGAGAAGGGTCGCCCCCTTGTTCCGACGACCAACCGCCCCTGTTCCGCTCGTCCCCGGACCCCTCACGCCGTCGAGCACGGACCTACCACAGGGTCTGCACCGGGTAGGCTGTCAGCGCCGAGTCGCGCGTGACGAGTACCGCCCCCTCTACTTGGGCCTGTGCGGCGAGGAGACGGTCGAACGGATCGCGGTGGTGGAGCGGCAGGGCTCCGAGCGCCAACACATGCCGCAGGGTTACAGGCAGAATCTGTACTCCATTCGCCTCCTGGTCTTCGACGAGCCTCGTCAGTGGAGCCCGGAGTTCCAGCTTTCCAATCGCGTGCTTTATCTGCATCTCCCACGGCACGACTACGCTCAGCAACACGACGTTGGCCGGATCGCGTAACGCCAAACGTGCCCTTTCCGACAGGCGGTCGGGGGCGCTATCCCACCAGATGAAGCTGTGCGTATCGAGGAGCAGTCTCACACGTCGTCCTCGTCCGCTCCCTCATCGAGCGGATCGGTCTCACTGAACCAGAAGCTCTCCGGCAGCGGCTCGTCGAAGTCGTCGCTCATCACGATGGCTCCGGGGTGCAACCCTGCGACGCGGTGCTTTAAGACCGGTACGAGCCGGAAGACCGCTCCGTCACCGCGTTCGATAACGACCTCGGTTCCGTCGGCGGCCTCGTCCATCAGTTCATCCAACCGCTCCTTCGCTTCCCTCACTTCGACTTTACGCATGAGACTCCCGATCAGGTAAGGTCTAAAACTACGCTGCTCACTCCGAAACGTTCGACGGCCGCTTGTCACAGACTATCCGTAGAACTGTCCCTTCCCCGCTTGAGCCAGCACCTTCTGTTTGAACTGCTGATAGCGCTCCAGCTTATCGCCGTCGATGAGCTTACCATCTACGGGTAGGGGCTCCCGATGCTTACGCTGAGAACGTGCTTCCCAATATGCTTCGGCCTCTGCGATGTCTGTCGCGCTCTCAGCGTCGATCCTACGTACTATTTCGATGGCTTTGAGCGCCACTTCTTTCACCGAATCGCGCATCGCCGTTTTGAGAGTCCGAATTGCTTCGTCGCCACTGAGTCTCCCGAGCGCGTCAACGGCTGCGAGTCGGACGCGGAAACGCTCAGCGCTCACTGCGTGAATCAGCATCGATACGTCCCCACGGTCACGAAACGCATCGACGTGGTGCACCCGCATTCGGAGGACACCGTACCGCAGCCCGAGTCTGATCGCTGGATTCATAGTCAGAGAGCTTCTCAGAAATCCAGCCCGATGGAGAAGTAGACCTGCGCGTCGCCGAAGCCGCGGCCGTCGTAAGGCCACGCCCAGTCCAGCCGGATCGGGTAGCCCAGCAGGATCGTCCGCAGCCCGACGCCGGTGCCGATGAGGAGGTCGTCGAACACCTCCTTCCCCTCCTCGTTGAGCCGCCGCAGGTCGAAGCCGCCGTTCGAGATCGTGCCGGCGTCAAGGAAGGCGGTGCCTTGCAGGTTGTAGAGCGGGAGGACGGGGATCGGGCCGGGCAGGATCGCGGCGAAGAGCGGGAACCGGAACTCGGCGTTGAGGAGGCCGAAGGCCGAGCCGCTCCGCTCGTCGATCCCGAAGCCGCGCAGCGGGAGCACGGGCGTCCCGAATACGAAGTCGTTCTCGTCCTCGATGGGGATGCTGCGGAAGTTGGGGTTGATCCAGTTCTGCACGCCGGCGGCGTAGAACCGCTGCGGGTTCGGCCCGAACGACACGCCGCCCGAGGCGCGGAACGCGAGCGAGTAGTACCGCCCGAGCCCTACGTACTGCCGCGCATCCGCGAGGAGCGTGGCGAATGTGACGGAGACGCCAGGGCTGCCGGCGAGGCGGAGGGCGTAGCGCCGCCCGCCGGAGGGGAACAGAAAGCCCGGCTCCGTGCCGTCGGTCGTGAACGTCAGCGCGGGATAGAGGAAGACGCGGCTCCGCGCCCGCAGCGCCGGGTCCACGAGGTCCGTCAGCGAGGTCCCGAGGACGGACATCTCGGCGTCGACGCGGCGGAACTTGTCGAGGGGGTACGAGGCCGAGAACGTGAGGCCGTAGTTCCGGTAGCGGTAGATCGTCTCGCGCGTGAAGTCGGTGAGCTGGCGGGCGAGGTGGAAACCGGTGAGCGCGAAGTCGGTCCGGCGCGGGAGGTACTGGTAGGCGAGGAGGTAGTCGGAGTTGCGGAGGTCGATGATCAGGTTCGTCGCGGCGAAGATCTGGTGGTTGCCGAGCATGTCGGAGAACACCATCTGCGTCACGCTCTGCACGCCGAAAATCGCGTCGTAGCCGACGTTGCCGTAGACGATGTCGGGCGAGAACTTCAGCTTGTAGCGCTTCTCTTTGAACGAGCCGTCCTCGTTCACGTGGTCGACGGGCTCGAAGCGCGGGCGGATCTGCTCCTCGCGGCGGCGCTGCGCCTCGTCGAAGGCGTCGGAGAAGTCGTAGTTGCGGAAGTCGACGCGGATCGTGCCGTAGGCCGTCGAGTCCGGCGCGCTCTCGGCGTTGACGCCGTCGGTGGACGCATCGCCCGAGGCGAGGAGGTCGGGCGGATCGCCGAGCGCGGGGCTGCCGTGCCCGTTCGTGCCGCCGGTCTCTGCCGTCGTGCCCGCCACCGCGACGAGCGGTTCCAGTAGCCGCCGCGCGCGCATCGGATCGGCGAGGAACGGGTGGTCATTCGCCGCGTCGCGGAGGATCGGGTTGCCGGCGAGCGTCGTCGCCCCCGCGAGCGCGAGCGCGGGGGCGGGCTCGCCGACGGCTCCCTCGACGCGCTGCGCCCACACCGTCGGCCGCAGCGGGGCCGTCTCGGCGTCGCGGCCGAACGGGTCGCGCAGGAGGTAGATCGACGGGACGCCCTCTTTGAGCGCGACGAGCGCGGCCCGCGTGCCGTCCGCGCTGAGGCTGACCTGCGTCACGCCGGTGAGCAGATTCGTGAGCGGGCGCTCCTCCCCCGTCGCGAGATTCTTCTCCCACAGGTTGTAAATCCCGTTCCGGTCGGAGACGAAGAGGAGCCGGTCGGGATCACTGCCGAACGCGGCGCTCTGCTCGTCCCAATCGGCGTCGAACGTCAGCCGGTCGAGCCGTCCCGGCGCGCTCAGATCGATCCGATAGAGGTCGAACTGCGCGTAGTCGTGGTCGAGCATCGAGAAATTGCGCTCGGTCCAGCGGCCGGTCTCGACGTAGTCGCCGCGGTCGGAGTGGAAGACGAGAGCGCGGCCGTCGGGGCTCCACGCGGGCTCGTGGTCGGAGAAGAGGTCGGCCGTGTAGTTGACCGTCTCGCCCGTCGCGAGGTCGAGCACATAGAGGTCGGACTGCGGACCGTGCGTCCCCTCGAACGCGATCCGGCCGCCGTCCGGGCTCCACTTCACGCTGATGATGGCGTCGATTTCCGGCACACGGTAGTGAACGGCGTCGCCGCTGCGCACGTCCACAATCGCAATCGCGTCGCTCTGCCCGCTCTTCACGGCGACGGCGAGGCGCTCGCCCTCCGGCCCCCACGAGAGGCCGGGCGTGAGGATGCGCAGGCTCTCGAACGAGACGTTATTCTGCCCGTCGATGATTTTGCGCGGCGGCGCCTCGCCCGTCGTCTCGACGACGTAGACATCGAAGAGCGGCCCCGTCGCGGTGAGGAACGCCACCTTGTCGCCCTGCGGCGAGATCGTGGCGCCGGTGTTGTAGTAGCCGCCGTTCTCGTCGGTGACGAGCGCCTTCGCGATCTGGTCGAGGTTCTCGCGCGCGGCGACCTCGGGGAAGTAGACGGCCTTGAGCGCGTCGTGCCACCGCTCCGAGAGGTCGTCGAGGTCGAGCCCCGTGGCGCGCTTGAACGAGCCGTTGACGGAGCGACTGACGCGGAGGCGCTGGAGGATCTCGGTGATCTTCTCACGGCCGTACTGCGCGGCGACGTAGTCCCACACGGCCTGCCCGCCCCGGTACGCGAAGTAGCCGCCGAGCCGTTCGATGGGCGCGAGGTAGTCGTTCACGACGGCGTCGCGGACGTACATGTCGGAGTTCGTGTCCCACCCGAGCGCGGCGTACTCGGCGAGGCCTTCGTTGAACCACAGCGGGATCTGGAGCCGGATGCCGTTCTGGATGATCGACTGGATCGACCCGCCGTAGAACATGTCGTTGATGACGGCGTGGACGAGCTCGTGGTGGATCACGCGCCGGAAGTCGCGATAGTCGCCGGTGAAGGGGATGGCGACGCGGTTCTTGAACAGCTCCGTCACCCCGCCGATGCCCTCGGAGTAGACGGGCAGGTCGACGGCGTTCGTGACGGTGAAGTCGTTGTGGCTCTGGTAGACGAGGAGCGGGATCCGGTCGGTGATCCGGTAGCCGAAGAGATCCTCGATCTGGGTGTAGGCGTCCTCGGCGGCCTTCGCGGTGAAGTCAGCGAGGGCTCGGCCGCCGGGCTCGTAGTAGTAGACGTCGAAGTGGGTGGACTGGAGGTACTGCCAGTCGAGCGCCTCGTACTGCACCTTGTTCTTCCCGAAGCGGAAGTACTGCGCCTCCGCCTCGCGCGGCACGCCGAGCCCTGCGACGAGCACGGCGACGAGCAGCAGGACGAGGCGACGAACGGTGCGCATGGCGGGAGCGGAAGGCGTCTCAGACGATAGCGTAATCCCCCACCCGGCGCAACCCATTCCGGCGAGGCGGATCGAGCGGCGCTGGTATTTCGTGACCGTCTGCGTGCGCCACCGCCTGTGCCTGCTCGGCGACGTAGAGGGCGACGTCGTCCGCCTCACCCCCGCCGGCCGGATGGTGGAGGCGTGGTGGCACCACCTGCCTCACAAATTCTCCCACCTCTGCCTCGACGCCTTCGTCGTGATGCCCCACCACATCCATGGGATCGTCGGAATCATGGATACCCGACCCACAACCGTTTCACCACCCACGACCATTCCCCCGACCGTAGGGGCGGACCCACGTGTCCGCCCTCCGTCCGAGCCCGGTGCCATCCCCCACCAGGGCGCACACGTGGGTGCGCCCCTACCGACGGTCGTTCAATGGTGGAAGACGATGACGACGAATGCGTACATCCGGGGCGTCAGGGCCGCGGGGTGGCCGCCGTTCGACGGGCAGCTGTGGCAACGGAATTATTGGGAACGGATCATCCGCACCCCACGCGAACTCGATCTGACGCGCCGATATATCGCCGGCAATCCTCTGCGGTGGCATCTCGACCCGATGAACCCCGGCCGGCCTCAAAATCAACCGGAGTGACGAGCGTGACGCTCAGCGCCCGAAGTTGTAGGCGAAGCCGACGTACGGGACGAACGGGAAGCCGTCGAAGTCGTCGCCGGTGCCGAAGGGGCGGAAGAGGGCGAGGTCGACGGCGATCTGATCGCCGAAGAAGCGGACGCCGCCGGAGCCGATGCCGCCCGTCGAGCCGTCGCCGAAGCCGACGTAGTTCTCGGTGATGAGCTTGATCGAGTTCGAGAGTTGGAGCTCGCCGCCGAGCATGACGACCACGCCGTCGGAGAGCGAGAACGCGAAGTCGTCTTCGGTCTCGCAGACGTCGCCGGAGCAGGTCGTCGTCGTGCCGTCGTAGCCGGCGTAAGCGACGTACGTGCCGAGCGTGACCGAGCGCCGCGCCGAGCCGAAGGTGGCGAGGCCGTAGACCGTCCCGCCGAACCCCTCGCCCCCACCTTCGCCCACCGGCGTCAGAAACAGCCCGCCGACGGCGATGTCCACGTTCTCCGCGCTAAACGCCCGCGCCTTCGTGTTGACCGTGAGGATCTGCGTCGACGAGCCGGGGAGGATCGAGACGCCGGCCGAGGCGTCGAGCCACTCGGTGAAGCCGTAGGCGACGGACGGGAAGAACACCATGTAGTCCGAGAAGCGGCCCTGGCCTTGCGGCATCGTCCGCGCCGTGGGCGAGAGGAAGAGCCGGGTCCCGTTCGGGTCGAGCCGCTCGGGTGCCTGCGCGAGCGCGGCGGGGGCGACGAGGAGGAGGCAGAGGGCGAGGCAGACGGAGCGGAGCATCGGGGTGGCGCGGAGCGCGAAAGAGGGAATGGGGTGATGCGCGCTATAGCCGCTGGCTCCGCCTCACGCGTAACGCACCCACCGCGCCAAATCTCGGAACGTCGCTTTCTTGCCGTACATCAGAATCCCGACGCGGTAGATCCGGCTCGCCACCCAGATCGTCCCGACGAAGGCGAGCGCGAGGAGCACGAGCGCGAGGCCCATCTGCCAGAACGGAACGTCGGTCGCTGCCGCGCGGACGACCATCAGGATCGGCGAGAAGAACGGGACGAGCGAGAGCGCGACCGACATCGGCGCGTCCGGGTTGTCGGCGATGAAGGGGAGGAAGATGGCGGGCAGGATCACCGGGATCATGATCGGAAGCTGGAGGCTCTGCGCGTCGCTCTCCTGCTCCACGGCCGAGCCGACGGCGGCGAACAGGCTGCCGTAGAGCAGATAACCGCCGAGGAAGAAGAGGAGGAAGTAGACGATGAGGTCGAACGGCACGTTCGAGAGCGACAGCAGCGCCGGGTCGAACGGGAGGCCCTCGGCCTGCGCGACGGCGTCGGCCCCGGCGAGGGCCGCGGGGTCGACGAAGCCGGCGAGCACGGTGCCGAGCGCGACGACACCGGCGAGCGCGAGCACGACCCACAGCGCGAACTGCGTCAGCCCGACGGCCCCGATCCCGAGCACCTTCCCCATCATGAGTTGGAACGGCCGCGCCGACGAGGCCACGACCTCGATGATCCGGTTCGTCTTCTCCTCGATCACGCCGCGCATCACCATCGCGCCGTAGACGAACATCGCGATGTAGATGATGAAGCCCATCGCGTAGCCGAGCCCGGCGTAGAGCCAGCCCGCGTCCGTCGCGTCGCCCTCGTCGGTGATCGCCACCATCCGCACGCCGACGCGCTCCTCGACGGCATCGAGCACGAGCTGGGGCGCGCCGGCGGCCTCCAGCCGCGCCCGCCGCACCACGTCGCCGACGGCGTCTTCGAGCCGGAACTGCGCCGAGAAGCCTCCGCTGCCTTCGGAGTAATACGTCGCCTCGCCCTCGCCTTCGAGCAGGCCGTCGGGCAGGACGAAGTAGCCGTCGAGTTCGCCGCGTTGGACGCGGGCGCGGAGGCTGTCCTCCGGCACGTCGGCCACGGATACGGCGTAACCGTCTGACAGCCGCTCGCCGAGCGCCGGGCCGAGCCGCTCCGTCCGGTCGAGGATGGCGACCGACTTCGTCCCGCCGTCCTGCGTCAGCACGCCGACCGTGACGGAGACGGCGACGAGCAGCAACAGCATCACCGGCGCGAGCACCGTCGCGACGACGAAGCTCTTCGACTTAACCCGCCGGAGGTACTCACTCCGGGCGATGATGGCGATTTTATTCATGGGCGGTCGAGGGGTTCGGGAGCGGATTCCGCGATGGTGGCGGGGGTCTGCCCGTTGACGACCATCACGAAGATCTCGGAGAGCGGCGGCTCGTTGAGCTCGAAGCGGTAGACCTCGTCCACGCCCGGCAGCGCGGCGGCGAGGACGCGGCGGGCCGTCGTGGTGCCGCGCAGGCGGAACTCGGCGTGACCGCTGGAGCGCGAGCGGAGCCGGATCGCGCCCTCGACCTCGAGCTGGTCGAGGAAGCCGTCGTCGCCGCTGAACTCCATCGTGACGGTGTTCTTGCCGAAGGAGCGCTTGACGTCGCGGAGCGCGCCGTGGAGCACCTCCCGACCGTTCGCGATGAGGAAGATGTCGTCGCAGAGCTGCTCGACCTGCTCCATCCGGTGGCTGGCGAAGAGGATCGTCCGGCCCTCGGCGCGGAGTTCGAGGATGATGTCTTTGAGGAGCGCCGCGTTGATCGGGTCGAGGCCGGAGAACGGCTCGTCGAAGATGAGGAGTTGGGGCTCGTGGAGGATCGTGGCGATGAACTGCACCTTCTGCTGCATCCCCTTCGAGAGCTCCTCGACGCGCTTGCCGTACCAACTTGTGGCGTCGAAGCGGTCGAGCCAGCGGCGGACAGCCGCCGAGGCCTCGGCCGTCGAGAGCCCCTTGAGCTGGCCGAGGTAACCGAGCTGCTCGCCGACTTTCATCTTCCGGTAGAGCCCGCGTTCCTCGGGGAGGTAGCCCATCACACGCTGCGTCTCCGGTCCCACCGGCTCGCCGCCGAACGTGACGCGGCCCTCGTCCGGCGTCGTGATGTACGCGATCATCCGGATCGTCGACGTCTTCCCCGCGCCGTTGGGGCCGAGCACACCGAAGATGCGGCCGGGCTGCACTTCGAACGACACGCCGTCCACGGCGAGGTGCGCGCCGTAGCGCTTGGTGACGTGGTCGACGACGAGCGAGGACATGGCGAGGGGCAGGAAGACGGGGCGCGAATCGGTACCCTATTCGCGTGGGGATCCCCGCAAGTTACACGCTCTACCCCCTGTCCAGTTAGCGGTCGCTCCGCTCCCGGCGGCACCGGACTGTCCCCCTCAACGAGGGGAAACAGCCCCGACTCGTCGGGGCGGGGGGTCAGAGCAGCGCTACCCGGTCGGCCGGGATCGGGAGGAGGTACTGCGGCTCCATCGCCTCCTCGTGCACGCCGAACAGGCCCGTGCCCCGGAAGTCCACGACGACGTACTTCTCCGAGATCTGCACGACCTCGCCGATGCCGTAATACGTCGGCATCGGCCCGTAATACACGAGGTCGCCCACGGCGACTTCGCCCGTGCGGGCGCGGCGGAAGTACGGCAGCACCGTCGGGAGGAGCTCCAGCCGGTAGGCGGGGCGGTCTTTTCTATAGTAGGCAGCAGGTTCCATAAGGCGGCGCGCACTACGCCGCGGCGGGCGGCGGGTTCGCAAGCTACGGCCCGTCGGGGCTTTTCTCCGAACCATTCGCGGTGCGCCCCGGTATATTCGGACACCCTGCGGGACCATTCCTCTCTTTCGTCGCACCTCACGCCGGACTCACCGCGCGCTCGCGTGGCCCCCATGCATTACGAAGATAAAATCATCGATCGGCAGATCGGGCGCAACGCCCAGCTCTTCGCCCAGTCCATCGCGGAGTTGGACACGCCGGAGCGGCGCTACCCCTACCTCCGCATCCTCATCTCCGTCATCGAACAGGCCCACCCCGAGTGGGGGCAGGCGCCGGAGAAGGACGTGCAGATCGGGACCCTCGTCCACGACCTCAGCGGCGGCATCATCGCCGTCGACGAGACGGCCGAGGTCGTCCGCGCCCGCGACGAGGAGCGTGGCTATCGGTGAGTGACGAAGTACGAACGACGAGTGATGAATGGGTGGCTTTCCGAAACTCGTCGTTCGTCACCCGTCGTTCGACACTCGACCTGGGTTCGCGGCGACGAAGCTCTTCCAGTCCTTGAACTTCCCCGACGGCCCCGCCTCGACGCGGTGGGCGTGGCAGAACGCGACGGCGAGGGCGTCGGACGCGTCGAGTCCGCGGTCCTCGGTCAGCCCGAGTTGGGAGCGGAGCATGAACCACACCTGCTCCTTCGCCGCGTTCCCGTTGCCGACGACGGCCTTTTTGATCTCGCGCGGGGCGTACTGCGTGACGGGGATCTCGCGGTCGAGCGCCGCCTTCATCACGAAGCCCTGCACCTGCCCGAGCTTGAGCATGGCCTGCGCGTTCTTCCCCATGAACGGCATCTCGATGGCGAGCTCGTCCGGCTTGTGCTGCTCGATGAGCTTGTCCACGGCCTCGCCGATGCGCTGGAGCCGGACCATCAGGTCGAGCTTCGCCGACGGGTCGACCGTGCCGTAGTCCACGACCGTCTCGCGCCGGCCCACGACTTCGAGCACGCCGTAGCCGGTGTGCCGTGTGCCGGGGTCGATGCCGAGGATGATCATAGCGCGAGGCTTGGGGAGAGGCGGCTCATCCTTCGAGGAGCGCGAGCGTCCCCTCGTTCATTTCGAGGCTGGTGTAGACGTCCTGCACGTCCTGCAGCTCTTCAAGCGCTTCGACGAGGCGGAGGACTTTGGCGGCTTCGTCCGGGCCGAGGCTCGTCGTCAGCGTCGGGATGCGGACGAGTTGGGCCTCCTTCGGCTCGATCCCCGCCTCTTCGAGCGCGTCCTGCACGGCGGCGAACTCCTCCATCGGCGTCGTGACGACGAACACGCCGTCCTCGCGCTTGAGGTCTTCGGCGCCGGCCTCGGCCACGAGCAGGAACAGCTCGTCCTCGTCCTGCCCGGCGGCGTCGATCTCGAAGTGGCCTTTCCGGTCGAAGAGGTACGCAACGGAGCCGCTCGTGCCGAAGCTGCCGCCGTACTTCGTGAACGCGTGGCGGACGTCGGCGACGGTGCGGTTCGTGTTGTCGGTGAGGCACTCGATGAAGAGGGCGATGCCGCCGGGGGCGTAGCCCTCGTACGTCATCTCCTCGTAGTCCGCGCCCGCGATCTCGCCCGTGCCGCGCTTGATGGCGCGCTCGATGTTGTCCTTCGGCATGTTCTCCGCCTTCGCCTTGTCGACGGCGAGGGCGAGGCGGGGGTTCATGTCGATGTCACCGCCGCCTTCGCGCGCGGCGATCATCATGTCACGCGTGATGCGCGCCCAGAGCTTGGAGCGCCGCGCGTCGGCGACGCCCTTCTTCCGCTTGATCTTCGACCACTTATTATGTCCTGCCATAGCTGTGCATTCGTCGGGTGGAGACAGTAAATATACACGTAGGGCCAGCGCTCCGAGCCGGGCTGCGGCTCAGTGGACGGCCCCGCGCGCGTCCACGGTCCACGTATCTACGACCTCTTCGCCGTCGATTACGAAAAATTGGTCCTGCGTGTTGACGACGACGCAGGCGTGATTGGGCACGACGCGAACGCGGTCGCCGACGTCGAGCGTGGCGGCGCCGGGGACGCGGACCCAGCCGTGCTCCTCGGAGAGCGAGAAGAGGTCGGCGTGGGGCAGCGAGATCATCCGCTCGGGGTTGTAGAGGAGCAGGCCGTAGCCCTTCGTCCCGTAGCCGGTGTCGGAAGTGAACACCTTTTTCCCCGCGTCGAGGAAGAGGCGGGAGCCGCCCTGCTCGTCGGGCTGTTTCGAGACAACGGTGGCGTAGACCGTGAGGGCGCAGTCGTCGAGCGTCGCCGCGCCGAGGGCGACCTGCTCAGCGTCGTGGAAGACGTAGTTGCCGGGGCGGATCTCGGTGATGCGGAACGGCCTGCGCTCGGCGTTCTCGAACACGCTCGCCGTCGGCGTCGAGCCGACCGATAGCTCGGCGTCGGCCGCGAGCGCGCCGGCGTCGTGGAGCGTGACGGCGAGGGCGAGGAGGCGGTCGCGCTCCTCCTCCATCGTGCGGACGAGCGCCTCCGCCGCCGTCTCCCCCGGCTCGGGACCGAAATAGCTCTGCCCGCCGTGCGTGAGCAGGCCAGCGAGCCGCAGCCCCGGCAACGCCTCGACGGCGCGGGCGAGGGCCTCGGCGTGCGGGCTGTCCCACACGATCCCGCACCGCCCGTGCCCCGTGTCGACCTCGATCAGCACGTCGGCCACGGCGTCGCGCTCGGCATAAAACGCCGACGCGGCCTCCGCCCCCGCGACGGTGTCGACGCAGAACGAGACGTGCGCGCCGCGCTCCATCAGGGCATGCAACCGCTCGTGCTTGTCATCACCGACGACGCAGTATGCGAGGCGGATGTCGCTGAAGCCGGCCTCGGCGAAGACCTCGGCCTCCTCCGGCTTCGCGACCGTAACGCCATGCGCGCCGAGCGAGACCTGCCACTCGGCGAGGGCCGTCGACTTGTGGGTTTTGAGGTGGGGCCGGAGCGCAACGCCGTGGCGCTCGGCCGTCTCCTGCATGCGGTGGAGGTTGGCGTCGAGCCGCCGCCGCTCCACGAGCAGGCAGGGCGTGTCGAGGTCGGTGATAATCATGATGCGGAGCGGGGCGAGAGGGAGTCGGGAAGCTACGTCGGGAGCGCGAAACGTACGGATCCGCCGCCCGGTTGCAGCCGCATCGAACGCCTCCGCCACGCAGCCTGGGGGTTTTCCCGTTTCGGATAGTCGTCGAAACAAAGATGTGCCGCTGCTCTTTTACCCTCTCCCCTCTCCTTTCCCAGCTCGCCGCACCGAAGCACCCGCGCTCGTCCCGCCCCAAAACATCGGCGGCGGCACCGATGCGAAGCACGCCGCGGCGCGTCCCCTCTCTCCTCACACAGACCCGAATGACCATGCGTATCACGACCCGACTCCTCGCTGCCGCCCTCGTCGCGGCGCTTACCGTGGCGCCAGCCGCGGCGCAATCGTTCAGCGGGCCGCAGGTGGAGTCCGTCATGACGGCGTCCGGTCCGATCGGCGTCCAGGATCTCGCCGGCGGGCTCAACCATCCGTGGGGGATGGCGTTCCTCCCCGACGGCCGCCTCCTCGTCACCGAGCGCAACAGCGGCGAACTCCACGTCCTCAGCCCCGACGGCACGCTCTCCGACCCCGTCGAAGGCACGCCCGGCGTCTTCGCGCAGGGGCAGGGCGGGCTCCTCGACGTCGCGCTCGACCCCGACTTCGGGACGAACGGCTTCATTTACCTCTCGTACGCCGAGCCGGGGCCAGAGGGCAGCGCCGCCGCCGCGCTCGGCCGCGGGCGCTGGACCGGCGACCGGATCGAGGGCTTCGAGCGGATCTTCCTGCAAACGCCGTGGATCACCGGCCCGAACCACTTCGGCAACCGGATCGTCTTCGACGGCGAGGGGCACCTCTTCCTCACGCTCGGCGAGCGGTTCCAGTTCGACCCCGCGCAGGATCTCTCGAATCACCTCGGCAAAGTCATCCGCATCAACCACGACGGCTCGATCCCAGACGACAACCCCTTCGTCGGCCGCGATGACGCCGAGCCCGAGATCTGGTCTTACGGCCACCGCAACGTCCAAGCCGCCGCGCTCCACCCCGAGACCGGGCAGCTCTGGCTCGCCGAAATGGGCCCGCTCGGCGGCGACGAGCTGAACCAGCCCGAGGCCGGACGGAACTACGGCTGGCCCGTCGTGAGCTGGGGCATCAACTACGACGGCTCCGAGATCCCCGACCCGCCGACGCGCCCCGAGTTCGCCGACGCGGTGAAGCACTGGTCGCCCGTGATCTCGCCCTCCGGCATGGTCATCTACACCGGCGACGTGTTCCCGGCGTGGACGGGGAACGTGTTCATCGGCGGCCTCTCGGCGCACCAGCTCGTGCGGCTGGAGATGACGGACGGCGCCGTGACGGGCGAGGAGCGCATCCCCCTCGGCACGCGCATCCGTGACGTCGAGCAGGGGCCGGACGGCCACCTCTACGTCCTCACCGACGCCGACGACGGCCACGTGTGGCGGCTCGCCCCGATGAAATGATGCGACTCGCGTTCGCGCTCGGTCTCCTCGGTGCCCTCACCCTGTCGAGGCCGAGCGCCGCTCAACCGGTGCCAGACACGACCGTTGCGCTCGACGGCGTGGAGGTGACGGCGACGCCCTTCGGGCTCGGAAGCGCACGCGCCCCGCTCGCCCTCGCTGTCCGCACCCGCGCGCCGGTCGATCTCGCGACGGACCCGGCGCTGTCGCTCGACGCGCTCGCGCGGGGCGTCCCCGGCCTGTGGGTCTCGAACCGTGAGAACTACGCCCTCGGCGAGCGCGTGATCGTGCGAGGGCTCGGCTGGCGCGCGGCGTTCGGCGTGCGCGGGACCCACGTCCTCCTCGACGGCGTGCCGCTCACGCTCCCCGACGGGCAGGCGATGCTCAATGTCGTCGACGCTTCGGCCGTCCGCCGCGTCGAGGTCGTGCGAGGGCCGGCGTCGGTGTTCTGGGGGAGCGGGTCGGGCGGCGTCCTCGCGCTCTCGACGGCGGGCGACGATGGGCCCCGTGCTCGCGCTCGCGCGCTCGGGGGCGGCTATGGGTTGGCGAAGGCCGACGCCTTCGTCCGGCCCGATATCGGGCGACATCGCCTCAGCGCGTGGGGGTCGTACCTGGCCGACGACGGCTTCCGCGATCACAGCGCGGCCCGGATCGCAAGGGCCGGCGTCTCGTCGCAGTTCGATCTCGGAGGCGGGCGCGCGGTCTCGGTCGTGGCGCTCGGCGCGCACATGCCCGAGGCGCTGTCGCCGGGCGGGCTCTCGGCCGAGGCCGCCGTCGAGGACCCGCAGCAGACGCGCGAGATTGCCATCACACAGAACGCGAGCAAAACGCTCACGCAGGGGCACCTCGCGCTCGGCTACGCGCAGCCCGTACATGCTCTCCCGAACGGCCGCTTCCGCGCCGATCTCTCGGGCGGCCTCCGCGACCTCGACAACCCCATCATCCCCCGTTACATCCGGCTCGACCGCCGCGCCGCCGGCCTCCGCCTCGCGCTCGAAGCGGGGCGCTCGGATTCGTGGAACGCAGGCATCGGAGCCGAAGGCGAGGTGCAGCGCGACGACCGGCTCGAAACCCCGAACGAGGACGGCCGCCCGGGCGCCGAGCGGCTCACCGATCAGGTCGAGACCGTCCGCTCGGGCGCGCTCTTCGCCCGGCTCTCCGTTCCGCTCGACCGACTCGGGCTCCCCGCGCTCACACTCACCGCCGCCGCCCGCCTCGACGCGCTGGAATACGACGCCGACGACCGGACGGGCCGCGGCGGCACCGGCTCCCGCACCGCGACCGCCCTCAGCCCCGCGCTCGGCCTCGGCTGGCAGTGGCAATCCGGCCGCGCCGCCGGACTCATCTACGCGAACGCCGCCGGTGCCCTCGACGCGCCGACGACGACCGAACTCGGCAACCGGCCCGACGGCTCGGCCGGGTTCAATCCCGACCTCGAACCGGAACGGACGTGGGGCCTCGAAGCGGGCACGCGCGGCGCGGCAACCTTCGGCGCGGCGACGGTCGGGTTTGACCTCGCCCTCTTCGCCGCGTCCGTGGACCGGCTCCTCCTCCCCTTCGAGATCGACGACGTGACGTTCTACCGCAACGCCGGGCAGACGCGCCACGCCGGAATCGAGACGGCACTCGACGGCAGCATGCCTCTCGCAGACGGGCGCCTCGCCTTCGCCGCGGCCTACACGTGGACGCGGGCCCGCTTCACCGAGGGCACCGACGCCGTGCCCGCCGACGCCGAGGTCCCCGGCTTCCCCGAGCACCTCGCGAGTTGGACGGCGACGTGGCAGCGCGAACGCGGGCTCCCCCTCATGTGGACCATTGAGGGCGAGGCCGCGAGCGGCTACTTCGCCGACGACGCGAACACGGCGAAGACGGACGCCTACGCCGTCGTTCACGTCCGCCTCGCGCTCGCCGACCTCGCACTCGGCCGGGACCTCGCGGCGTCGCCGTTCGTCGCGCTCCGCAACGCGCTCGACGCGCGCTACAGCGGGTCTGTCGTCGTCAACGCCTTCGGCGGGCGGTTCTTCGAGCCCGCCGCCGGGCGGCACCTCCTCGTCGGCCTCGCGCTCGATCTCCGGTGAAAGGCACGTCGCTGCGCGCTCAGCGGTACTCGTGGAGGAGATCGAGACCGTCCAGCAGAAATTTGCTGTCTGGGTCGTAGCGCAGCCCTTCTTTAATCAGCGCCTCGGCCGCGTCGTAGTCGTCGGCGCGGACCTCGGCCATCGCCTTCTCGTGGTAGATCGCGCCCATGGCATGCCTCAGCCCTACCATGTCCGGGGCCACCTCCAGCGCGCGCGCGACGAGTTCCTCGGCCGCCGCCGTGTCTTCGTAGTACAACGGTGGACGACCCGACGAGACCCGGTAGACGACGAGCCGCCCGTAGGTGTCGGCTACGACGGGGAACTCGGCGGCGAGGTCGAGCAGGGCTTCGACCTCGTCCAGCGCCTCCTCCATCTCGCCCGACTCGGCGCGGCGAATCGCGTGCATGCAGGACGTAGAGACGTACCCTTCGCGGATGCTGTCATCGTCCGGCGCGAGCGCGAACGCCCGGCTGCTCTTCTGCAACGCCGTGTCATAATCCCCGCGCCTAAATTGCGCCGTCGCCCAATCGTGGTTCGCGGCTGCTTCGAGGTAGGTCAGCGCCTCCTGCGTCTCCGCGTCCGGCGGCAGGTGCTCGGCCGCGAGCGCTACCGTTTCGAGGGCGGACTCGAACGCGCGTTCCACCATCAGCCTCGCCGCGACGTGCTGCACGAGCAAGAGCGCCACCTCGGCGAACGACGCATCGCCGTGGCGGAGGGCGAGAGCGTGGTGGAGGTAGGGGCGGACGGCCTCCGGCTCGTCGTTGTGCACGTAGTTCAGCAGCGCTAGGGTCGCGGCGTGGGCCTCCCCGTACTCCTCGCGCTCGGGCTCGACGATGCGCGCTTTCTCGTAGGCCCGCAGCGCCTCGGCGTACTCCTCGGCTTCGAGGTGGAACGCGCCCTCGTTGTAATAGACGATCCCCACGAGCGCCTCCGGCTCGATGGTCCACTCGTCCTCGACGAACGAGCGGTAGATGGCGTCCTCGCCTTCGAGCGCCAGTTCTTCCGCCGTGATCAGCTTGTACGTCAGCATGTGCTCGATCACGTCCTCCCGCTCGTCGTCGAAGTCGAAGCCCCTCTTCGGATCGGTGATCTCGATGCGGAGCGCCTCGCCCGCCGGGTCGACCACGGCGTAGACGTGGACGGGCGTGACGTGGATCGCGACGGGGATGCCGTGGCGCTGCGCGGCGAGGTAGAAGAGCGCCGTCCCGGTGACGCAGTTGAACCGGCCGCCGTTGGGGAGGGCGGTGAGTTGCGCCTGCTCGTCGTAGCGCTTCAGCACGTCGCGATGCAGCCGTTTGAAGATGGTCTTCGCCTTCTTCGCCGCCGAGTGCCGGTCCCGAACGTGCTCATCGATCCCGGCGAGCACGCGCCCCACGTAGGCTTCGTGGGCGGCGAGCGCGGCCGGGTCGGACACGCCCTCGGCGAGCAGCATCGCGCGGACGAGCGGGACGGCCAGCACGCGCTCCTCTTCCCACTGCCCGAGCATGGCCTCCTCTTCGGGCGAGGCGTAGCCTCCGGGCTGCGCGAGCGCCGTCGCAGCGGCGAGCACCAACAGGGTCAGCAGAGCGAGAAGTCGGGACGCGCGCCGTCGCATGAGGCCGAGGGGGTTCGTGGGAGGCCCCCAATATAACGGCCGATCTCTCCACACGCGCCGCGCCGATCTCCGTGCGCGGCGTGTGCCATTCGCGCCCGCGCGCGCCGCCTATCGCCCTCTCTTACGCCGCATCCTCTCCGACGTGCTCGGGCGCGAGGTCCGCGTGCAGCAGGTCCCGACCGAAGGCGGCGTCGAGCGATCGCGCTACCTCGATGCCCTCGCGATCATCTGGATCACGCACGCGATGCGGAGCGGCGGCGGCGGCCACGCCTTCAAGCTGTTGCAGAAATCGACCTAAAAGGAATAGATCCGAAGCGGGGCCCAACAGAAACGCCCGGCAGCTTACGGGCTGTCGGGCGCTTGGGGTGATGGGGTCCTGTGGTGCTGCTAGCGGCTGCCGACGCGGCCGAGCGCGAGGCGGGCGCGGTTGCGCGAGCGTTCGAGGTCGGCTTCGGCGGCGGCGCGTTCCTCGGGGGTCTGGCTCTCGCGGAGCCGTTCGCGGGCGCGCTCCTCGGCGGCTTTCGCCCGTTCGAGGTCGATCTCGCCGACAGGCTCGGCCGTCTCCGTCACCATGATCACGCGGTTGTCGAGGACCTCGACGAACCCGCCGGACGTGGCGAACTGGACGGACTCGCCGCTGGGCGTCGTGATCGTGACGGGGCCGACGCCCGTCGCCGCGATCATCGGGGCGTGGTTGTAGAGGACTTCGAACGAGCCCTCGACGCCGGGGGCGCGGAAGCTCGTCGCCTCGCCCCGGAAGGCGCTCCGGTCGGGCGCGACGATCTCGACGTTCAGGGTGCCTGCGGCCATTTCAAGTGGGGAGTTACGAGTGGCGAATGACGAGTGGTGCGCTTGCGGCACCCGCTCGTCACTCGTCGCGCGTCATTCGGAATTCGGTTTACGCTTCGGTGACGGCGGCCATCTTCTTGCCGGCCTCGATGACTTCCTCGATGCCGCCCTTGTAGAGGAACGCCTGCTCGGGGACGTCGTCGAGCCCACCGTCGAGAATCATGCGGAAGCCGCGAATCGTGTCGTCGATCTTGACGTACTTGCCGGGCGTGCCGGTGAACTGCTCGGCTACGAAGAACGGCTGGCTCATGAAGCGCTCGGCCTTGCGGGCGCGGCTCACGACGAGCTTGTCCTCGTCCGAGAGCTCGTCCATGCCGAGGATGGCGATGATGTCCTGCAGCTCGCGGTAGCGCTGGAGCAGCTCCTTCACGTCCTGCGCCGTGTTGTAGTGCTCGTCGCCGAGGATGCGCGGGTCGAGGATCCGGCTGTTCGAGTCGAGCGGGTCAATCGCGGGGTAGATCCCGAGCGACGAGATCCGGCGCGAGAGCACCGTCGTGGCGTCGAGGTGGGCGAAGGTCGTCGCCGGAGCGGGGTCGGTGAGGTCGTCGGCCGGGACGTAGACGGCCTGGACCGACGTGATCGAGCCCTTCTTCGTGGACGTGATGCGCTCCTGCATCTCGCCCATCTCCGTCGCGAGCGTCGGCTGGTAGCCCACGGCGGACGGCATGCGGCCGAGGAGGGCCGACACTTCGGAGCCCGCCTGCGTAAAGCGGAACACGTTGTCGACGAAGAACAGCACGTCGCGGCCACCGAGGTCGCGGAAGTACTCGGCGATCGTGAGGCCGGAGAGGGCGACGCGGGCACGGGCGCCGGGCGGCTCGTTCATCTGCCCGAACACGAGCGAGATGTTCGACTCCTTCACCTCGTCGAGGTTGACTTTGCTGAGGTCCCACCCGCCTTCTTCCATCGAGTGGAGGAACTCCTTACCGTACTGGATCACGCCGGACTCGAGCATCTCGCGCATGAGGTCGTTCCCCTCGCGCGTCCGCTCACCGACGCCGGCGAAGACGGAGAGGCCCTCGTGCGCCTTCGCGATGTTGTTGATGAGCTCCATGATGAGCACGGTCTTGCCCACCCCGGCCCCGCCGAAGAGGCCGATCTTGCCGCCGCGCGCGTAGGGCTGGATGAGGTCGACGACCTTGATCCCGGTCTCGAGCATCTCGACGCTCGTGGCGAGGTCCTCAAACTTGGGCGGCTCGGCGTGGATCGGGCGGTACTCCTCGGCCGTCGGCTGCGGGAGCCCGTCGATGGCCTTGCCGACGACGTTGAAGAGGCGGCCGCGGATCTCCGGGCCGACCGGCATCGCGATCGGGCGGCCGGTGCTGACCACCTTCGTGCCGCGCGTGAGGCCGTCGGTCGAGTCCATCGCGATCGCGCGGACGCGGCCCTCGCCGAGGTGCTGCTGCACTTCGAGGACGAGCACGCCTTCAGCGCCGCGGTCGATCTCGAGGGCGTCGAGGATCTCGGGGACCGTGCTGCCGGAGAAGTCGGCGTCGACGACGGGGCCGATGACCTGGACGATTTCGCCGGCGGCGCTCGTCGCGGGGGCCGTGCTTGCTACGGGTTTGGGAGAGGGTTCCATGCGTCTCGGGAGTGGGGACGATCGGGGGCAAACGGGAGCGGCCAAGATACCGCGCTGCCCCGCCGCGGATGCCGCCGCCGGCCGCCGAGCGGTCGAAGAAACGGGGAAAAGGAGCGGAAGCGGGGAAGAGCGGAAGAAGGGCGCGGCGTGGAGTCCCGGACCTCCTCCCTTCTTCCGATCCTCCGCTCTTCCGATCCTAAAAGTGCTGGAAGCCCGTCGCCGTGAGCGGGCGCACCTCGCCGTCGGGCAGCCCGAGCACGACCTCGCCCCGCTCGTCGGTCACCGCGCCGACGACGGCGAACGACTCGCCCGGCAGCTTCTTCGCCTGCGCCTCGGGGATCGCGAAGAGGAGTTCGTAGTCCTCGCCTCCGTAGAGCGCGTACGTCGCGGGGTCGTCGCCGAAGCGGTCGGCCGCCTTGAAGGTCTGGACGTGGATGGGGAAGAGCGCGGCTTCGAGCCGGGCGCCGACGCCGCTCGCGCGGCAGAGGTGATGGACTTCGGAGGCGAGGCCGTCGGAGATGTCGATAAGGGCGTGGGGCCGGACGCCGGCCTCGGCCCACTGCTGGATCCGCTTCAGCCGGGCCACGGGGGCGAGCTGGCGCTGGACGGCGTAGCTCCACGCGCCGAGATCGGGCTGCGCGTCGGAGTCGGCGAAGGTGTCCTTCTCCGCGAGGAGCACCTTCAGCCCGGCCGCCGCGCTGCCGAGGTCGCCGGTCACGCAGAGGAGGTCACCGGGCTGCGCGCCACGGCGGTACACGACCTCGTCCTCGGCCGCCTCGCCGACGACCGTCACGGAGAGGAACAGCCGCTCCGCCGCCGTCACATCGCCGCCGACGACGGCGAGGCCGTACTGCCGGCACGCCTCAGCCATCCCTTCGTAGAGCGCCTCGGCACCCTCAACGGACACGTTGTTCGGCAGCCCGAGCGCGACGGTCGCGTAGCGCGGCGTCGCGTTCATCGCCACCACATCGCTGACGTTGACGGCGATGGCTTTGTACCCGAGCGTCCCGAGCGGCGCGAACGTCCGGTCGAAGTGGACGCCCTCGACGAGCGCATCGGTCGTGATGACGTGGACGCGGGCCCTCCCGTCAGGGCCGTCGCCGATGCGGTAGACCGCCGCGTCGTCGCCGATGCCTTCGAGGAGGGCGTCGGGGGCGGCGTCGCCGAGCGTGTCGCGGAGCCGGTCGATGAGCCCGAACTCACCGACATGGGAAATGGGGGTAAACACCCCCTGTCCGTTCGAATCATCCCCGGGCATCGAGCACCTCCACTTCGCGTTCGAGCCGGTCACCGAGTTCGTCTTCGGCCACATCGAGGTCGTAGCGCGCTTGCAGGTTCATCCAGAACTGCGCGCTCATCCCGAAGAACCGGCCGAGCCGGAGCGCGGTGTCGGCCGTCACCCGACGCTTGCCGTGGACGATCTCGTTGATCCGTCGCGCTGGGACGCGGATGGAGAGCGCGAGCCGGTTCTGACTCAACTCCATCGGGTCCAGGAACTCCTCTTGCAAGATTTCGCCCGGATGAACGGGCGTCAGCTTATCCATAGCGTGCCTCAGTGGTAGTCTTCGATTTCGACCTCGTAAGCGTCCCCGCTGCGCCAGACGAAGCAGAGGCGCCATTGTCGGTTGATGCGGATGCTGTGTTGGCCGGATCGGTCTCCCTTCAGCGCTTCAAGCCGGTTGCCGGGGGGCACTCGAAGGTCATCGAGCGAGATCGCAGCGTCGAGCATCCTCAGCTTCTTGAGAGCTCTACGTTGAGTGTCTTCGGGTATTTTCTTCGAGCGCCGACGGTTAAATAATGCGTCGGCTTCTTTGTCCTTGAAGGATTTGATTGCCATAATTTTGATTGTTGAAGGTCGTAATCATTGCTCTTTTTCTCTATTTATGAGATCTGATTCTCTATTCGCAAAAGGCTGAATAGGGAAATAATGACACCCTTAACGCCGCGCGTTAAACGCGGTTCCGTATCTCAGGGCAGGGCGAGGGTGCCGAGGAGCGCCGGGCGGGACGCGCCGGTGACGCTCGGAAGGTTCGTCGGGACGCCGTTCATAAACTCGTGCGCGAGGACGGCGAAGCAGAGCGCCTCTTTGGCGTCGGGGGCCACGCCGTAGTCGGCCGTGGTGCGGACGGGGACGGGGGCGAAGGCGACGGCGAGCTGGCGCATCAGTTCCCGGTTGTGGACGCCGCCGCCGGAGACGACGAGGGCGTCGAGCGGGGCGTCCCCGGCGAAGCGCTGGACGGCCTCGGCGACGGAGCGGGCGGTGAGCGCCGTCGCCGTGGCGAGGAGGTCCTCCGGCTTCGCGGCACCGCGCGCGACGAGCGCCTCGACGTAGTCGGTCCCGAACGCCTCGCGGCCCGTCGACTTCGGCGGCGGGCGGTGGAAGTAGTCGTCGGCGAGGAGGTCGGCGAGGAGGGCTTCGTCGGGCGTGCCGGCGGCAGCATGCGTGCCGTCGCGGTCGTAGGGCTCGCCGAAGAGGCGGCGGGCGAGCGCGTCGAGGACCATGTTGGCTGGGCCGGTGTCGAAGGCGGAGACGGCCTCCGGCCCCGCTCCACGCGGGAGGACGGTCACGTTCGCGATCCCGCCGAGGTTGAGGAGCGCCCGCTGCTCGTCGGCGTCGGCGAACATCACCCAGTCGAAGTACGGGACGAGCGGGGCGCCCTGCCCGCCGAGCGCGACGTCGGCCGTGCGGAAGTCGCCGACGACGGGGACGCCGAGCCGGGCGGCGACGACGGCCGACGCGCCGAGTTGGAGCGTCGAGGCCACGCCCTCGGCCCCGGCGAAGCACTCGGCGTCGGGGACGTGGTGGGCGGTGTGGCCGTGGGAGCCGATGAGGTCGATCGCGGACATGTCGAGCCCGGCCGTCTCCGCCGTGTGCTCGATGGCGTCGGCGAAGAGCCGGCCGAGGAGCGCGTGGAGCTGGGAGAGATCGCGGACGTTCGACGTCGCGACCTCGACGTTGCGGTGGAGTGTCTCGCGGACCTCGGCGGGGTAGTCCGTGTGCCGGAACGCGAGGGGCTCCAACGCGAGGGATCGCCCGCTGCCGCGCAGCCGCGCGATCGCCACATCGATGCCGTCGAGCGAGGTCCCGCTCATCAGCCCGGCGACGACCCGCTCCGGGGCGTCCAGCAATCGGCGCAACGCCTCCATCGGCTGGCTCACGTCAGTTCCCGCTGCCGGCAGCGAGGCGGCGTAGCTCGGCCGCCTTGCTCAGCAGTTCCGTAGCGCGCTCGGGGCGCTGGTCGGCGAGTTGCTCGTAGGCGTGGGCCGCGGCGTCGTACTGCTTCTGCGCCTCGTAAATCCGCGCGAGGGTTTCCGACACCATCTCGTCGTCATCGTCCTCTTCCTCCTCGACGGCGTCGTCTTTAAAGTGCGCGTCGGGGCGGATGCGGGGCGCGTTCTCGATCTGCCGGATGAGCGTGTCGAGGTCGTCGGGCTCGTCGTCGGGCTCGGGCTCGGCGTGGCTTTCGGCTTCGGCGATGGCGTCTGCCGCCTCGACCATGTCCGCGCCTTCCTCTTCGCTCCACGACGCATTGTCCGCCGGCGCTTCGTCCATCGGCGCTTCGTCGAAGTCAGCGGCGGGGGCGGGCGCAACCGGCGTGGCGGGCTCGTCTTCGACCGGCACGCTCCGCAGGAGCCGGGTGCGCTCGCGGATAATGAGCGGGCTGCCGGGCATGAGGAAATAGGCCCGGTGCCACGCCTCCAGCGCGCCGTTCGCCCGGCCGCTCGCCTCGTACGCTTTGGCGAGCAGGACGTGCGCGGTGACGTAGGCGGGGAAGTCCGCGATGAGGCGTTCGAGCACGGCGACGGCCTCGTCGGTGCGGGCCTCGGCGAGGTGGCGGGCAGCGTCTTGGATCCCAGCGGCGGGCGGCGGAGTCGGGCGGGTCATGCGCGCGGTGGCGGTACCTGTCGAGCAGAGGAGGCGAGCGGATCGTCGCTCGGCTGCAAGGTACGACCGTTCGCAAACGCCCGGCGTTTCTGCACCGCGTCGTGCACGCAGACGAACCCGAAGCCCACAGTGAACATGAGTTGGAACGGCGCCGCCACCCACTCCCCGCTCACGACGAGCGCGACGAGCCCCGCCGCGCAGTACAGCGCGAGCCCGGCCTCCAGCCACGACAGGAGGGACCGCTCCGGCGAGCCGTAGTCCTTCGCTAATGGCAGCCCGGACTCCCCCGGCACCGCCGCGTCCGGCGCCACGGTGCTCAGCTTCGGCGTGCGGACGAACGGGGAGCGGCGGCGGAGCAGGGCTTCGGCGGCGCCCTTCGTGTTCGAGAGCGCGAGGCCCATCGACGCGGTGAGGAACCACGGGAAGAGCAGCATCCGGCGCGGCCAGTCGGCGTAGAGGGCGCGCTGCGCGAAGAGGTGCGCCAGCGTCATCCCGGCGAAGGCGAAGAGCCCGAAGCCCATCACGCCGAGGTAGGCGTCGGAGATGCCGGCGCCGAGGGCGTGCGCGGTGAGGAGCGGGGCGTGGAGGACGGCCGCGAGGAGGATCGCCGGGAAGACGACGAAGCCGGTGAGGTGGAGCGTGCCTTCGAGCTTGACCCGCATCGGGAGCGGGCGCTGGCCCGGCGCCGTCCGCCACAGCCGGCCGAGCATCTTCCGCGCCGTCTCGGCCGTGCCCTTCGTCCAGCGGAACTGCTGCTGCCGCCACGCCGCCACGCTCGCGGGCAGCTCGGCCGGCACGCCGAGGTCGCCGACGAAGCGGAAGCGCCAGCCCGCGAGCTGGGCCCGGTACGAGAGGTCGAGGTCTTCGGTGAGCGTGTCGGCCTGCCAGCCGCCGGCGGCGTCGATGCACGCCCGCCGCCACACGCCGGCCGTGCCGTTGAAGTTCATGAAGCACTCGGTCTCGTTGCGGACGCCCTGCTCGATCACGAAGTGCGCGTCGAGCAGGGCCGACTGCGCGACGGTGAGGACGGACCCCGCGTTGAGGTGGCTCCACCGCGCCTGCACGAGCCCGATGCCGGGGTCGGCGAAGTGCGGGACGGTCTGGAGCAGGAAATCCTCCGGCGGCACGAAATCCGCGTCGAAGACGGCCACGAGGTCGCCGCGCGCGAAGCCGAGCCCGTTCGCGAGCGCGCCCGCTTTGTAGCCCGCCCGGTCGTCCCGGCAGACGTGGACGATGTCGACGCCGCGCTGCCGCCAGTGCGCCACGCGCTCGGCGACGACGGCCCGCGTCTCGTCCGTCGAGTCGTCGAGCACCTGGAGTTCGAGACGGCCCGCCGGATACTCCAGCCGCACGCACGCGTCGATCAGCCGGGCGGCGACGTAGCGCTCGTTGTAGAGCGGGAGCTGGACGGTGAGCACCGGCCACCCCATCGGCCCGACCCCGGGGAGGTCGCCGGGCTCGGGCACCGGCCCCGGCCGCAGCCGGTCGGCCCGCGCGTACCGGTACGCCAGCCAGAGCTGGTTCAGCCCGAAGACGAGCAGCACCAGCATCGAGGCGGCGTAGAGGACGGCGAGCGTGGTCATGCCAATGATGAGTTACGGACGTCGAGCGACGAATGGGTGCCGCATGATAACTCGTCGCTCGTCACGCAGCATTCGTCGCTCGCCTCACCAATCGGACGTGGCGGCGGTGAAGATGTCGTCGGCGATCTGCCGGAGCACGGCGACGGCCGTTTCCTGCTCGTTCTCGATCTGCGTCGCGTCGTACTCCGCAGACGCCGTGAAACTACGCGCGAGGAGTTCCTCGTCCTCCACCCGGTCGAAGTAGCGGACGGTGACGGTGATCGTGACGCGGTTGAGCGCGGCGACCTCGTTCCCCGTCACGGCGACGGGCTCGTTCTGATAGCGGTCGATGGCGGCGGTGACGACGGCGTCGGCGGCGTTCTCGTCCGGTTCGAGGGCGAGCCGGGTCTGCCGGGCGAAGCGCTGGATGAGGAAATCGGTCAGCGCCTCGTTCATGCCGGGCACGCCGCCGAGGCTTCGGTCCTCGGCGAGCGGCACGGCGACCGTGTCGAGCCGCTCGGGGATCGAGGCCCCGCTGAAGCTATAGAAGCCGCAGGCGGGGAGGGAAAGGAGGGAAAGGAGGGAAAGGAGAGAGGGTCGGGTCTGCCCCCCTCCATTCCCTCTCCCCTTTTCTCTTCTCCCTTCCGCCCTTCCGCCCTTCCTCATACCTCCACCCCCTGCTCTTCGAGGTCTTTGATCTTGCGGTAGAGCGTGCGCTCCGAGATGCCGAGCGCCTTCGCCGTCTGCCGGCGGTTGCCGTCGAAGCGGCGGAGGGCCTCGGCGATGAGCGTCTGCTCGACCTCTTCCATCGTCGGGAGCGGGCCGTCGCCGAGGCGGAGCGCCGTCCCGTCGGCGGGGAGGGCGAGGGGCGGGTCCTCGGGCTCGTCGTCGGGGTCCTCTTCGATCTCGTACGGCACGTCCTCGAACGGCCCGTCATACCCCGCTTCGTTGGCGTCCGGGACGAAGGCGAAGGCGGGCTCGTCCGAGCGCCGGGTCAGACTGTCGAAGGCGCCCTCCTCGAACGCGACGGCCGGGAAGCCGGGCAGCGAGGCGAAGGGCGAGGCGTGGAGCGAGGCGCCGCCGGCGATCCGGCCCAGCAACTCCTTCACCTCACGCATCTCGGCCCGCAGTTCGACGAGCGCACGGTAGACCAGTTCGCGCTCCTGGCTGTCAACCCCGTCGGGCAATGCCTTCGCGGCGAGCGTCAGCCCCTGCGCCGCGCTCACGCCGCGGAGGAACGGGCGGATGTCGTCGACGCTCGCCGTGTCGGAGCGGAGGAGCACGGCGGCCTGCTCGGCGACGTTCCGCATCTCGCGGACATTCCCCGGCCAGTTGTAGCGGCTCAGGAGGTCGCGCGCCGCCGCGTCGAGCCTGCGCAGCGGGGCGTCGTACTTCTGCGCCGCGCGGTAGAGGAAGTGCTCGAAAAGCGGGAGGATGTCCTCGGGCCGGTTCCGCACCGGCGGCACGCGGATGACGACGGTCGAAAGCCGGTAGTAGAGATCCTCGCGGAAGCGGCCGTCGCGCACCTCGCGGCCGAGATCTTTGTTCGTCGCCGCGATCACGCGGACGTCGACCTGCTGCTGCTGGCTGCTGCCGACGCGGCTGAACGTCCCGTTCTCTAGCACACGCAGGAGGCGGACCTGTGCCTGCACCGGCAGCTCGCCGATCTCGTCGAGGAAGACCGTCCCGCCGTCGGCCTCTTCGAAATAACCCGTCCGCCGCTCGACGCTGCCCGTGTACGCCCCCTTCTCCGCGCCGAACAGTTCGGCCTCGATCAGCCCCTCAGGAATGGCCCCGCAGTTGACGACGACGAGGGGCTTGTGGCGGCGGCGGCTGAGCCCGTGGATGGCATTCGCGAACAGCTCCTTCCCGACGCCGCTCTCGCCTTCGAGCAGGACCGTGATGTCGGTCTGCGCCACCTGCCGCACGCGGTCGATCACGCGCTTGAGCGGGTCCGAGGACCCGATGATGCCGAAACGTTCCTGAACAGCTTGCCGGTCCATGCTTCGTTCAAACGAGGGGCGCGGGGAGATCGCGCGGGGAGAGGCTGGGCGCGATGGGATAGCAAGGTACGCGACACCGCCGCCCCGGCTCCCGTCGCCCTCCCCAATTCCCGAGCGCTACGGCTCGCGCCGTGGTACGCGCTCGAATGCCTCGCGCACGCGGAGAA
Source organism: Rhodothermales bacterium (assembly GCA_039944855.1). Classification (NCBI taxonomy): domain Bacteria; kingdom Pseudomonadati; phylum Rhodothermota; class Rhodothermia; order Rhodothermales; species Rhodothermales bacterium. Next base: position 105,267 of record JBDUXZ010000033.1, read on the forward strand.
TCCGCCGCGTCGCCTCGAAGTTGCGGCCGAAGCGGTCGATCCCCTCGGCACGCATCCGCTCGGCGTCGTTCTCGGCGTAGCGGATGAAGTCGTCGTGGCTGCCCAGCCGGTAGAGGATGGTCCAGCGCGGGTCGGCGCCGCTCTCCTCGTGGAAGTCCTCGTCGCTCAGCCACTCGGCCGACTCAAAGCCGGGGAGCTGGAGCATCTCGCGGATGTGGCCGGGCAACCACGCGGCGTAGTCGTCCGCGATCTTGTGCTTGACGGTGAGGTTGACTTCGTAGATAATCATGGCTTGGAGGAATCAGAGTCGCTAGGAGGAGTCGTACGCCGGCGGACCTCATACCAGAATGTAGTGATGCTCTTACCGTCCACTTTGAGTCCGTCGGTAAGGGCAGCTACAAAGTCGATCGCCTCTGTTCGCTTGGCAGTCTCGTACAAATTGATCCGCGAGACGAGCGATCTCACCATACGCCCTTCCGCATGGTGATGCAGGCTCGGATTGGGTCTAACGATATCGAGCGTGTAGCTAATGAATGCGGCAGGCTCGCCGCCCCACGTATCGACACTGTCGATCTGCATGGTCATGGCTTTCTGCGTGGCAGGATACCGCGACTCGTGAATCTGATCGAGCACGGCGATCGGCACAGTCCACTTTTGACCTACCTCAACTGAAGCTGAAGGGAAATAAGCATCTTCGAGTTCGAAGGGGCGACCTTCAATCATCGATTCCATCTCTTCAGTAGCGTTGGGACCGAGCAAGCGAACTGCCCAACCTTCCGGCTCTCTCTCAAAGAGGATAGGCGCGTTCAAAAGTGCCCACGAACTGGGTCCGCTCCCGACTAATTTTTCTCCTTCCCAATGGGTTCGGTATCCATTGAATTTGGTCATAGTCTCGGACACCTGCAAAAGCCGTTCGTCACTCACGGACAACGCCTCAAAGCATCCTGTCCCCTCGCCCTCGTGGGACATCACTACCGGATCCTCCCAATCCTCTCGCATCGCTTTCATCTTTGTGATGAAAGTCCCCGCTCCACACACCTCGCTTCCCTCGGGCAGGACCCAACCAGACAACTGTACCGGTTGCGCCGCGAGAGGGGGTACCAGCAGTGCCAGCACGACGGAGAGGTGTGCTACGCCCCTCATGCTGCAACCGACTCCGCCAGCGTCGTGCGGCGGAGGGCATGGCCGAGGAGCGTGGCCGACGTGCAGCCCGTGACCTCGACCTCGACGTACTCGCCCGCCCGGTAGTCCTCGCGGTCGAAGACGACCATGTGGTTCGTGTCGGTCCGACCGCAGAGCTGGGCGTCGCTCTTCCGGCTCGGGCCTTCGACGAGGACGGGGTAGCACTGCCCGACGCGCCGCTGATTCAGCTCCAACGAGGTCTGGTTCTGGAGCGTGATGATCTCGGCGAGGCGGCGCTTCTTCACGGCGTCCGGCACGTCATCCTCGAACTTCCGCGCGGCGAAGGTGTGGGGCCGCTCGGAATAAGCGAACATGAACGCGTGATCGTAACGGACGGCCTCCATCAGCGAGAGCGTCTCGGCGTGCTCGGCCTCGGTCTCGCCGCAGAACCCGGCAATGATGTCCGTCGAGAACGCGAGGCCGGGGACGATGCTGCGCGCCCGCTCGATGAGGTCGAGGTACTGCTCGCGCGTGTACGTCCGGCGCATCCGGGCGAGCACGTCGGTGCTGCCGTGCTGGACGGGGAGGTGGATGAAGTCGCAGACCGTCGGTCGCTCGCGGTGGACGTGGAGGAGCGCGTCGGAGCAGTCCTTCGGGTGGCTCGTCGAGTAGCGGATGCGGAGCTCGGGCGAGAGCAGGCTGATCCGGTAGAGCAGCTCGGCGAAGTCGACCGCGTGGCCGTCAGTGTCGACGCGGTACGAGTTGACGTTCTGGCCGAGGACCGTCACCTCTTTATAGCCCGCGTCGACGAGCTGCGCGCACTCGCTGAGGATGCTCGTGACGGGGCGGCTCCGCTCGCGGCCCCGCGTGAACGGGACGACGCAGAACGCGCACATGTTGTCGCACCCGCGCATGATCGAGACGAAGGCGCTGATCCCGTTCGTGTCGTAGCGGACGGGCGCGAGGTCGGCGTACGTCTCCTCGCGCGAGAGGTGGACGTTGACGGCGGCCTGCCCGGTCTCGGCCGTCTCGGCGAGCAGGCGCGGGAGGTCGCGGTAGGCGTCGGGCCCGACGACGACGTCGACGAGCTTCTCCTCGTCGAGCAGCTTTGTCCGCAGCCGCTCGGCCATGCAGCCGAGCACGCCGATCGTGAGGTCGGGCTGCGTCTGGATCTTGCGGGCGCGGAACTTGGCGAGCCGGCCGCGCACGCGGTCCTCCGCCTTCTCGCGGATCGCACACGTGTTGATGAGGACGACGTCGGCCTCGTCCTCGCGCTGCGTCAGCCCGTAGCCCTCGCCGCCGAGGATCGACGCGACGAGCTCGGAGTCGGCGACGTTCATCTGGCAGCCGTACGTCTCGATGTAGACGCGGCGCTGCCCGTCGCGGGCGGCGGTCTCCTGCGCGAGCGTGCGCGGCGCGTCCGTCCCCTCGGCCACGTCAGGCGCGGAGGACACAGGCTCGATGATGTCGAGGTCGAGGATCGGCTGCATGGCGAATCGGGTTCAGGCAAGAGGCGCAATCTACATCCCCACACTGCCGAACGCGCTCGTTTATGCGTTTTTCGCGTCCGATGCAGGACGGCACGGACTCCACCTTGTCATCCTGAACGCAGTGAAGGATCTCTACTCCCAGAGCGCCTGCTCCGAGGAGATCCTTCGACTCCGCTGCGCTCCGCTCAGGATGACAGGGGCAAAGGCGGTCTCAGCCCGAAAGGAAGCGCCGCGTTGCCTCGGCGTTGCCGACGCCGTGCTGCATCGCGCGGACGACGTACTTCCCGATCAGGTCGAACTCGAGGTTCACGGCGCGGCCCGGCTGCCAGTCGCCGATCGTCGTGTGCTCCCACGTGTGCGGGATGATGGCGACGGTCAGCGCCTCGTCGTCGAGGCGAGCGACGGTGAGCGAGATGCCGTCGAGCGTGATCGAGCCAACGGGGATCAGATAGGGCGCGAACCGCTCGGGGTAGCGCACGCGCACGAGCCACGAATCGGCGAGTGTCTCCACGCTCGCCAGTTCGCCCGTCGCGTCGACGTGGCCCTGGACGAAGTGGCCGTCGAGCCGACCGTCGGGGCGCATCGCCCGTTCGAGGTTCACGCGGTCGCCGGGCTTCAGCGCGCCGAAATTCGTCTTCGCGAGCGTCTCCTCTACGGCGACGACGCTGAACGTCTCCGCGTCGTGGGCGACGACCGTCTGGCACGCGCCGTTGACGGCCACGCTCTGATCGACCCGCAGCTCCGTCGCGAACGACGCCGCGATTGTGAGCCGACGCCCGCCGTCGAGTTCTTCCACCGCCGCGACGCGGCCGACCTCTTCGATTATGCCTGTGAACATGGTGGACAGCGTGTGGATACTAATCGTGAGGTAACGTCGTCAGAACGCGCGGCGGTAGCCGAAGAACAGCATATCCGGCCCTACGGCTTCCCAGCGATGGGTTTCGAAGGTACGGGCATCTGCCATCCGCCCGATGCCGAGGTTATCCACAGCCCGCTGCCCGCCGACGAGCTTGGGCGCGATGAAGAGCGCGAGCCGGTCCGCGAGAGCCTGCCCTGAGCTTGCCGAAGGGTCGGCCCGCAGGAGGGCCGTCGCCAGCCCCGGCCCGGCCTCGACGAGGAGCGACTGCATCGGCCGATGCGCGCCGACGCCCGCGCCGAGCCGGTCGAGCAATGCGCCGAAATCGAGATGCCCGTCGCGCTCGGGGACGGTGAGGACGAGCCCGCCGAGATCCTCCAGCGCCGCCGCGTAGTCCGGCGTCGCACCCTCGCCGACGACGGCGACGGTCTGCGCCGCATGGGCATCGGTGAACAGCTTCAAGTTGGGCCGCAGCATGCCCGGCCGGTCGAGCACCACGCGGACCGGCTGGCGGCCTTCGACGTGGCGGACGGTGAGGGCGGGGTCGTCCGCCGCCGCCGTGCCGCTGCCGACGAGGACGCCGTCGAGTTCGGCCCGCCAGCGGTGGACGAGCGTGCGCGCCGCCTCGCCCGTGACCCACCGGCTGTCGCCCGACGCCGTCGCCACCGACCCGTCGAGCGTCTGCGCGATCTTCAGCGTGACGAGCGGCCGGCCCGTCGCGACATGGTGCACGAACGCCTCGTTGAGCCGCTTGCACCCCGATTCCAACACGCCCACCGTCACGTCGACGCCGTGCGCGCGGAGCCGTTCGATCCCGCGTCCTGCGACGGCTGGAAACGGATCGGTCATCCCGACGACGACGCGCGGGATGCTTTTCTCGACGATCAGATCGGCGCACGGCGGCGTCTTCCCGTGGTGGCTGCACGGTTCGAGCGTGACGTACAGCGTGCTCTCGCGCAACGCCTCCGCCCCGTGCCGTCGCTCCACGTCGCGCACGGCCCACACCTCGGCGTGCGGCCCGCCATATTCGCCGTGCCACCCCTCGCCCAGCATCGTCCCGCCCGGCCCGACGACGACGGCCCCGACGAGCGGGTTCGGGCTGACGGCCCCCGCGCCGCGCTCGGCGAGATCGAGCGCGCGCTGCATCCATCGCTCCTGCTCGGAGGTATTCGGTTCGGTCGGCACGCTAAAGCTCTTCGATGTGGGCGGGGAGCGTGTCGAGCTGCCAGCGCTCGAAGTAGAACTTGTGCTCGGATCGGGCCTCGCGGTACGGCAATGCAAAGCATCGTACGTCGGCGACGGGGTGGCGGCGGAACGCGTCGATGAGTCGCTTGCGGAGGGGAGCGGCGGCGAAGAGACTCCAGTCCCACCCGTCGTGCGCGGGCTCGGGGAAACACACGGCGTCGGCCTCGGCCAGCAGGCGCTTCAGCGACGGAATGCCGTAGCGCCGCTCGACGGAGGCGACGGCCGCGAGCGCGGCGGCATCGACCGGCCCCGCTGCGGCGACGAGCACGGCTGTCTCCGCCGGGTCGCGCCACACCGGCGCGGCGTCCTCGATGACCGTCACCGCGCCGGATCGGTCGGCCTGCGTCCACACCTTGCCAGCGAACACGTCCAGGAGCGGGGCAACGAAGGCGTCGGGGTTGGCAATCGCGGTGAGGCCGGTGCGGTCGGCGGCGAGGTCGGTGCCGGCGAGGTAGGCGCGGTAGTACGACGTGGGACGGAGGAGCGCGGCGAGGTCGTGCTCGGGCGCGGCGCGGCGGCGGGCGTCGGGGTCGGCCTCGGCCGAGAGGGCTTCGAGGTGGACCGGCTCTTCGTAGAAATACTTGACGATGTCCAACGGCGCGGGCGGAAGGCGGAGGGGCAATGTAGCCCGGCCCCTCGGCGCAGTTCCAGCCGTATCTTTTCGGTCGCCGTCCGCCCTTCGATCCGATGAAAGCCATCCAATCCGCGCTGATCTGGGCCGCCGAGGCCACGATCATCCTCCTCTGGCTCCCGCTCCTCGCCGTCGTCCGCCTCTTCGACCGCGACCCCGCGCACTACACGACGGGCCGCGTCTTCCGCTTCCTCGGCAACCTCATGACGCGCGTCAACCCGCTCTGGCACATCCAGATCGAGGGCGACGCCCCGGCCGACCCGCGCCTCCCGTACGTCGTCGTCTCGAACCACCAGTCGAACGCCGACATCCCGGTGATCAGCCGGCTGCCGTGGGAGATGAAGTGGGTGGCGAAGGCCGAGATGTTCAAGGTGCCCGTGGCCGGCTGGCTGATGCGGCTGGCGGGCGACATCGCCGTGGACCGCCGCGACCCGCAGAGCCGCGCCCGCGTCCTCACCGCCGCGAAGCACTACCTCGACCGCCACTGCTCGGTGATGTTCTTCCCCGAGGGGACGCGTTCGCGCGACGGCCGCGTCCGCGGCTTCGCGACGGGCGCGTTCCGCCTCGCGATCGACGCCGGCGTGCCCGTCCTCCCGCTCGTCATCGACGGCACGCGCGACGCGCTCCCGAAGCACGGCTGGAAGTTCGGCAACGCCATCACGGCCCGGCTCCGCGTCCTCCCGCCGATCCCCACCGACGGCCTCGGCCCGGACGACGCCGACGTGCTGCGCGAGCGCGTCCGGCAGGCCATCATCGCCCAGATCGCCGCGTGGCGCGGGGAGAACCCCGACACGGTCGATGCCCTCGCTGCGCCCGTCGACGACGCGGCGGGAAAGGCTGCGGGCGCGCCGTCGGACGGCGTGGAAGAAACGGCAAAATTGAGCTAGGCCGTTTGGGCGGAGGCGAAGCTGTTCGTAGTTTCGATGCTCGCCGCGCGGTGCGTGGTGAAGCCCCTTGCCCGGTAGCTCAATTGGCAGAGCATCAGTTTCTGGATCTGAGGGTTGAAGGTTCGAGTCCTTCCCGGGCAACCCCGCACGACCCAAGCCTCGGCACTTCGGTGCCGGGGCTTTTTCTTATGCCTCGGTGACGTCCTCGGCCCGTTCCTGCGGATCGAAGGGCGGCGGGGTGAGGAGGAGGCCGACGACGGTCGGCAGAGGGGCGAGGCGGAACCAGCGAGGAATACTGGAAAGAATGGACGTACGCATGATGGGATCTCCGAAAGGAAAGCGCTGATAGCCCGCGTCCGTCGGAATGATTCGCCGCTTCAGCGCTGCAAGCGCTTCCGTTACATAGAGTTCACATAGAAGCGCTTCCGCTCCGCCGAGCGCACGGCGTGTCGGTCGCCGTCGCAGGACGCAGGACGTAGATTGGGCCGCTCGTTGTCCCCGCCCGCCGCCTGACCATGCGTACGTCCGACTCTCCCGCTCCCCGTCCCGCCAGCCGTCGCCGGTGGCTGTTCACCGGGGCGATGCTGCTGATCCCCGTCCTCTTCTTCGTCCTACTCGAAGGCGGGCTCCGGCTGTTCGGCTACGGCGACGACTATCCCCTCTTCGAGCCCATCGAGGGCTACCCGCAGTACCTCGTGCAGAACCGCGAGGTAGCCCGGCGCTACTTCGCACAGCAGACGAATGTCCCGACGGCGCTCCACGACGTGTTCGACGCCGAGAAGGGCGCCGACGAATACCGGATCTTCGTGCAGGGCGGCTCGACGGCGGCGGGCTTCCCGTTCTACCACGGCGGCGCGTTCTCGCGCATGCTCGAACACCGCCTCCAGCAGACCTTCTCCGACCGGAAGATTGAAGTCATCAACACGGCGATGGCGGCGGTCAACTCGTACACCCTGCTCGACCTCGCCGACGAGATCATCGCGCAGCGGCCCGACGCCGTGCTCATTTACGCCGGCCACAACGAGTACTACGGCGCGCTCGGCGTCGGCTCGACGGAGTCGCTCGGGCCGTTCCGCGGGCTCGTCAACACCTACCTCCGGCTGCGGCGTTTTCGGACAGTCCAGCTCCTCCGCAGCGGGCTCGCGAGCGCCGCCGGCCTCTTCGCCGACGACGCGGGCGGCGACGGGGACCAGGGCACGCTGATGTCGCGGATGGTCGGCGAGCAGGTGATTCCCTACGGGTCGACGGCCTTCGACCTCGGGAGGAAGCAGTTCGAGGCGAATCTCTCCGACCTGCTCGCGAAGTACGAGCGCGCGGGGATTCCCGTGTTCGTCGCCACGCTCGCGTCGAACGAGCGCGACCAGCGGCCCTTCGAGACGGTCTTCGCCGAGGGCACCGACCGGGCCGCGTGGCAGACGACGTACGAGCGGGGCCTCGACGCGCTGAGGCGGGGCGATGCATCGGCGGCCCGCACCGCCTTCGCCGAGGCGACGCAGATCGACTCGCTCGCCGCCGATGCGTTTTACGCGCTCGCCCGCGCCGAGGAGGTCGCGGGCGACACCGCCGCCGCCCGCACCGCGTACATCGCCGCGCGCGACCGCGACGCGCTCCGCTTCCGCGCGCCCGAAGCCTTCAACGACGTGATTCGCGAGGTCGCTGCCGCCCACGGCGCGACGGTCGTCGAAGCGCAGGCCAACATCCGGCGGGCGGCGCCCGGCGGGATCGTCGGCGAGAAGCACATGCTCGAACACCTCCACCCGACCGTCGACGGCTACTTCCTCCTCGCCGATGCGTTCTACGACTCGCTCCGCGAGGCCGGCGCGATCGGCGAATGGCGCCGGCCCATCGCCCGAGCCGACGCCCGGCGCGACCTCCTCCTCACGCCTGCCGATTCGCTCGTCGGGATCCTCCGCGTGCGCCGGCTGAAGTCGGACTGGCCGTTCGTGCCGCGCGGGACGACGGCGCCACGGCAGGACACCCTCACCCTGCGGACCGGCTTCGACCGCGTCGTCGAGTCGCTCTACCAGAGCAAAGAGACGTGGCTGGAGGCGACGGAGAAGCTGGCGACGTTCTACGAGCAAGAGGGCGACGCGCGCCACGCGGTGCAGGCGCGGAAGGCGATGATCGCGTCCTACCCGATGATCGCGCAGCCCTACATCGGCCTCGGCGGCCTGCTGATGCGCGCCGACCGGCTCGGCGAGGCGCAGGGCTATTTCAACGAAGCGCTCGAACGCGACCCGAATTCCGCGACGGCCCTCTCAATGCTCGGCGCCATCGAACTCCAACGCCGCAACACGACCGCCGCCATCGACCTGCTCGAACGCGCCCGTGCGCGGGCACCCCGCGACCCGCAACTCCTCTACAACCTCAGCGGGGCCTACGCCCTCTCGCAGCGGTTCGCCGATGCCCGCGCCACGGCCGAAGCTCTTCTCGCCGTGCAGCCGAACCACGCGCGGGGCCGCGCCCTCCTCGCCAGCCTGCCCCCTGCTCCTTCCGCCCCGTAGACTTTCCTCTCCGCTGTCATTGCGAGGAGCGCAGTGACGAAGCAATCTCCTCGCACCAGCAGACCGCAGGAGATTGCCGCGCTCCCTTCGGTCGCTCGCAATGACAAGTCAGAGGCTTATCTGCGCGGCGTTGGCACCATGTTCATCATGCGGGAAGCGTCGGCGAGCACGCGTCCAAGTGCCAATCTAAATGTGTTATGCCATCCATGGCAGGGTTAAAATGCGGATTAAATCCACCCGACAAGGGATTATGGGGCATTACGAACCACAGAGCCAGCTCGTATGAGTGATGAATATTGGACGGCGCTAGAGCGCAGATCATGTTGATGTAAGCGAGTAGCCACAGTGCCTGATCCACGCCCCCACCTCCTCCACGCTCACCGCTTCCAGCGCCTCGGCCACCGCCGCGCGCAGGGCCTCCCGCGTACGGGCTCCGACGGCC